>JAHDQI010000271.1 GCA_018433925.1 Phycisphaerae bacterium
AGGAGAAGAATTATTATTTTCTCCGAGCCAGTAGCCGGGTTTCACGAACTTAGGCACCAAGCCAATATTCCCATCTCCTCCAAGTTTTCCGGTCCACCCCTGCACACAGGAAAAAGGAATGGATGAAACTTCAATAACCTGCGCATCTTCACTTCCGTTGCCATTGCCCCATAGAATACTGTTTTTTATAAGAATATCTGGTCCATGCACTCCCGCACCCAAGGTCGAGGTGTTATTTTTGTTGCCAACAATCGTGCAAAAAGAGAGCTGAGCGGTGGATTGCGACCAGGCATAAGCAGCAATTCCTGCGCCCCGAAAAGCCGTATTTCCACTGATGATGCAATTCTTTATTGTTGCACTGCTCTCATCGCCTTCTCTGTTATAGATAAACAGAGCTCCTCCGTAAAACGCGCTGTTTTTTAAAAAAGTACATCCTTCAATATGCGCCTCACTGTTATTAAGGAAAATACCTCCCCCTCCGCTATCTCCCTGAACTAAACTTTCGCATTTATTTTCAAGAAATAAGCAATTGATTATGCGGGGGCTGCTGTTTTTCAGCAGCATGCCTCCCCCGCCGGCCTCGGGATTTCTCGGTAAAAAATAAGTAGCTATTATATATCCGTTTCGGATCGTAAAGCCCTTGACCACTGAGTTTTCATCTTCCCCGTTATGAAAATAGAATCCCCGGCCCTGCTGCTGGCAGTCGAGGATACAGTTTTCAGGCCCGTTTTCGCTTTCCAGAATAAGTTGCTTGCCGCAGAAATCCAGGTTCCGGTTATAGGGCCCCGTATAAACCCCGTCGGCCACAACGATTCGGCTGCCGTCAACGGCCGCATCGATTGCATCCTGAATCGTCAAAAAGGTCTGGGGTACACGAATTTCATCCAACGAAATCACAAACAGATCAATCGAAATCGGCAGCGTTGGATTCAGCGCCCCCGGCGCATTCAGCAGAAGACTGCACGAATACCGCCCCGGTTCCAGCCCGCCGCCGTCCGCCGTAATCAAAACAGAATTCGGATCGTCCCCCGCTGTGCAAAGGCCTGCGTCCGGAACAGCCGTCAGCCAGGAAGGAACATGCTCAAGGGTCCACCCGGCCTGTCCGCCGCCGGCATTGGAGATAAGCAAATCCGCTGTTTGAACCATCGTCTGGCCGACTACCGTTGTGAATGTCATCGAGGTCTGCGAGACAACCATCAGTGGACCGCTTGCGTCAAACTCCGCGGCCCCGATATCCACGACCGCAAGACCTGAGCCGCTCCCGTTCACAACACGGGTTTGCCCGTAAAAATCATTTTCCGGAAACCCCGGCGGAAGATCTTCCGTTCCCGCATCAATGCAAGGAGATCCGCTTCGCAGGCGATAGTCACCCGCAAACAGAAACTGCGGATCCAGGTAGAGATTCCCATTCGTCCCGTCCGAATCAGGAAAACAGCAGTGCGAAACAATCGCGGAACCCTCATAAAAAGTGACCGCCTGGTTATCCCAGAAAATACTGTTTTCTATGACGCCGTCACAATCCCAGGCCGCCGCCACTCCGCTGCCTGTGTTGTTGACAACGGTACAAAGCAAAATGCTGCCGTCACAATTATTGAAAGCCAGCCCGCCGGTTGTGGCCTGATTTTCCGCGATAATACAATTCCAAAAAAAGGCAGGGCTGCCCGCGGCCGCTCCGCCATGCGCTGAAGTATTGCCCACAAGCAAACAGGATTCCAACGCTCCATGAAAATTGTGTAGCCCGCCGCCCGCAATAAGGGCCGTATTGTTTTTAATAATGCATCGTCGGATCGTCGCCCCTGTACCTTTTCCGTAAAGGCCTCCCCCATACGTCTCACTGAAACCATCTTGAATTGTAAAGCCCTCTATCCGGCACGCGGAGGTTTCATTTCCCGTAAAGGTCACAACAGATTGGCTGGTTTTGGCCTTGAGTATCGTTTGCTCAACAACAGACCAGTCTTCCGGATCCGAGGACAAAAGAGCGATATCGTACCCCAAAAATTCAATATTCTCCGCGTACAACCCCGGCTGAACAAGAATCTGATCCCCAGGCAATGCCGCTTGCACGGCCGCCTGAATACTTATAAAATCCCCGCTGCCATCCAGGGCGACCTGAAAGGTTTCACAAAATCCGAGACAAGATAACAAGAAAATGGTGGCAAAAACGGCAAGTTCCTTCATTGTCTATTCCTTCCGATTGACCTTCTCTTAAGATAAGATCGCCTTTGTCAGGAA
>JAHDQI010000351.1 GCA_018433925.1 Phycisphaerae bacterium
CAAAAGGTCTTGTCGGGCGGGAATGTGGGGGTACAATAGGGGCTATGGGTTCAATGGAGCGTGAAGGCGTGAAAGTTTGAAAGGAGACAGGAGCATTGTTAAGGAGAAGAAGGGACAGGGCAAGAAGGGAAATTGCCATCCTTTACTCAATTTGCGGAGATTGTTTGCGCGGTGAGATGTTCTTTGAAACGAAATTTTTACCATTAAGATCTCAGAGGGATAAGGAGTACGAAGGGAAAAGGTGGATTTTAAAAGATAAAAATTGGGCGGAGAAGAAAATGAGAAAAGAAAGATATCAAAAACAGTACCCGGAGCCTTTAATTATCTTGCAAGACATTGTAAGTATTATTAATTTAAAATATTAAGAAAGGAATCGAATAATGAAACAGATAATTTGTTTTCCAATCATTGCGTTTTTTCTCCTCACGATATATGTCTTTGCGGATCGTACCATCACGACGGATGAATTGAGACATACCCTTTCAGGCCATAAAACGAATCGATCGTCGGGCAAAGGTATTTATATCCGTACGGTTTATAAGAAAGCGGTTACCCAAGTGGAGGCGATTCGTGGGAAGGAGTTTGAAAATGAGCAGCAGAAACAGGCCCATCTATATCGGTTCAGGGCGGAAACGGGGATTGATTTTTCCTGCCAACAAGATCAACTAACTTATACTCTCGAAAAAGTGCAGTTTGATCAGGATAAGATGCGGAGAGATTATGCGGATCTTTCCGAAGCGACCGTGAACAGTATCCTTAATGATTCCGGGATAATCCAAACTATCGCCACAAAAACCATTTTGTTTGACGGACATAACACAGTGTCTATGCAGTATCTTCCGGTGCCCGATGGGGACGGCATCCATGTTGCGGATATTATGCCCGGCACAAAAATATATTTTCCTAAATTTTATAATTTTAGTCGTACGGCAGAGGAAGATGTACAGTTGCTGACTGATTTAAAAGTACCGTCTGTTATTCGCCAATCGGAAGCGAATAAACAGATCCATAATGAACTGGAGATGGCCAACGGAGCGGTCAAGATGAAGTGGGTTTTTGAATCCGATAAGAATATGTCTATTTCTTATCAATGCTTATATCTGGATTATCGGCTCAGATCGGAAACGATCAGTGAAGATTTTGCCAAAACCGCTGATGGGGATTGGTATCCTCAAAAGCAGATCTCCAATAAGTATGCGTTTATAAACGGCGAAAATGTATTAATTTTTACAGAGATATTTGAAGCCATACCCGGCTCTGTGGAATTCAACCTCTCCATAGATGATAACGTGTTTCTCCCGGAGTTTCCGATTGGCACAGAAATAACAGACTATCGCCAAGATCCCCCATTTATATATACAGTTCAGGGGAATTAGAAGGATTCAATATATTTTTATCCTTTTCTCTCTGTCCGCTTCTGTACAAATTAGTATTACGTTATTGATGCATCTTCGTTAGAGAAAGGATACTTCTTGTTTTCTCAAAGAGCCGCTCTGTGTGGTGCTAAACAGGTTGCGGACAGGGGATACGATGGATTTGGGTCGGTTTTGATTGGGAGATGCCGGGTTTTGTTTTATTCGGTAGTGGCCGGCCGGGGGGTGGAGTTTTCGGGGCCTTGTTGCTGTATTTTCAGGTAGGTTTCAAGGAGTCGGTCGATCATGCGGCTGACCTGATGATTTTGCCGGATGTATTCCTGTCCGGCGGCGGCCAGTTGGCTCGCCCACTCCGGACGGCTGAGCAGCTTCTTGAGGGCGGCGTAGATGCTCAGTTCGTCTTGCGATTCAAAGAGCACGCCGGTTCGTC
Source organism: Phycisphaerae bacterium (assembly GCA_018433925.1). GTDB lineage: Bacteria > Planctomycetota > Phycisphaerae > Sedimentisphaerales > Anaerohalosphaeraceae > JAHDQI01. Next base: position 1,804 of record JAHDQI010000351.1, read on the forward strand.
CGTCCTGAAGCAGTCCGCTGACTCGGTCCGGGCATCCGGCGACGGCCAGTCCGACACTCATGGCCTGCACGAGGGAGGGGTCATAGCGGCCGGGTTCCCGAAGCCGGATAAAAATATCCGCTCCGCAAAGGACATCGCGGTACGTTTCCATGATCGGGACAATGCTGATTGACGAGGAAAGCCCCAAGGTTCGGATTCTTCGTCGCAGGGCGGACTCCGCACGGCCGCTGCCGAGGATGCCGAGGAAGAATTCAAAGCCGTCCAGCAGGAGGTGGCGTACGGCGCCGAGCAGCGGCTCAAAATCCTCCATGCGGCTGAGGGGATGAATCATCACGAGACTGGGCTGATGCTCGCGGTCGGAAAAGCAGGCACATCCGCTTTCGGTATAACAGCCGGGGGGGATTGTCACAATCCGCTCCGGGGCTATGGTTTTGTGCTGCAGGAGACTTTGGCTGATCGGCTCGGAGGCGGTGATCCATCCGTCGGCCGAAGTCCAGGGCGCCAGGTGGGATTTGATCTTTCCGGCCGGTTCAAAAAACGAGAGGACAAAGGGGACCCGCAATTCCCGGGAAAGCCGGGCCAAAAGCCGGCTGTGCCGGGGCCAGATTCCATGCAGAATCGTGGGCTTGAATCGGGCGACGTTTTCGAGAAAGGGCTGGAGGGTCTGCCGACGAAGAGTCCGTCGAAGGAGGGAGGGATATTCGAAGACCTCCACCGCGGGGCAAAGGACGGTGTACAGGTTACTGCCGGCCGGACCGGCCAGGGCGGTTCGGTGCGCTGAGCCCACCAGTCCGACGAGGGTGCTTCGGAAAAAGTTGGGGTAGCGACGCAGGGACACGGCCTCGGTAAACAGGATCGGTCTGCATTCAACATCCGGGGCCTCGGGGCGGTTTTGCTCTTGGGTCATCGCGGCTCCGGGGGCTCAGGGTTTGGTGTTCGCAAGCATGCGGGTTAACCTTTCCATCTCGCCGGGCTTGATGTGGTAGCACTGGCTGTCATCGGGAAAGGTACCGGCCCGTACCTGTTCGGCGTATTGTTCGATGGTCTTGACAACGGCGGCATCCAGATCCGCAAAGCGTTTTGAAAATTTCGGCAGGGGTCCGTCAGCCAGGCCGAGAATATCCGAAATGACGAGGATCTGGCCGTCGCAATCGGGCCCTGAGCCGCAACTGATGACCGGCACGGGGGTCTTTTCGGTTACGAGGCGGGCGACTTCCCTGGCCGTGCCCTCGAGCAGGAGGGAATTGGCCCCGGCCCGGATCATGGCGGCGCTGAGTTCGATTAACTCATAGGCCAGTTCGGCGGTGGTTCCCTCGGCCTTGAGCCGTCCGAGTTTGGTGATGCTCTGGGGTCGTATGCCGATATGGGCCATGACGGACATGCCCGCGTCGCTGACGGCCTTTATGACGTCCAGATAGGCGGCGGTGGCCTCGATTTTGATAATCTGGGCGCCGGCTTCCTTGACAAAACGTCCGGCATTGGCCACGGCATCGGCTATCGAGGTCTGGTAAGACAGGAAAGGCATATCGGCGACAAGGCAGGCCGCCGGTGCGCCTCGGGCTACGGCCTGGGTAATGGTGACCATAAAATCCATTGTCGCCGGCAGGGTGGACCGGTGGCCGAGCAGAACCTGGGCCGCGGAATCTCCGACGAGGATCATGTCCACCCCTGCGCGGCCGGCCAAGACCGCGGTGGTGTAGTCATAACAGGTGACCGCGGTGATTTTTCGGCCGTCTTGTTTGAGCCGCATCAAATCCAGTATTGTCCGTTGTTTTTCCCTATCCATGTTATCCACAACCTTATATTTTACAATAGGTTAACTGCCTTCTGTTTGCAAGCAAAAAAAGCGGCAAAAGAGATAAATCGCCCGCTTAAAACAAGATATACACCGTCTTTTTAAAATAAAAAAGTTTTTTTTGCTAAAGTTTTGAACAAACATTTCTCGATATTGTTATAGATAAGTGAAGGATCTTTCAGGGACGAAATAAGGAACTCGTTAAGAGTACTTTTCAGGCTTTTCATCACCCTCCTCCGAAGCCAGATTCTGACTCGTTTGGGATCTGGCTTTTTTTATGCGCAGACTGCCTCCGGCCAAGGGGTTCAGACCGGCAGGAATTCGGGTTTTCTGCTATTCTGTGCCGGGGGTTTTTCCGGGGGGACCGATGAAATCGATCAGGCCGTCAACTGTTCCGTAGGCCCCGCCCAGATTGGTCCGGTCCGGGGCGATGCGGAGAATCGGCTTGTTTCGAAGGGCATCAAACTGTTCCATTTGTTCGGCTGTTGGGTGAAAGCCATCGTCGAGGTGGGGACAGAGCATAATAACCAGTTCCGAGTTGGTTACTTCCTTCAGTTCACTGGAAAAGAGCGCTCCGAGGAGGGGCAGGTCACCAAGGAGGGGCACCTTCTGGGTGGTGATGAGGGTATCTTTTCGCCGCAGGCCGCCGAGGACAATGACCTGTCCGTCATCGACGAGCAGGGTGGTGCGTGCCTGCCGGGTGTTGACGATGGGGACATTGGTGACGGACTGGCCGGTCTTTACGTTTTGCTTGGGTTCAATTGTCAGTTGAATTTTCTCTTCATCGGTGACGACGGCCCGCACGGTGAGTGTGACGCCGACTTCCTTAAATTCGGTGCTGGTCAGACTGCCGCCGGCGGAGGTGTCGCTGGTTTCGGTATAGGGGATTTCCTCAACCGTCTTGATTTCGGCTTCGCGTCCGCTGAGGACGACGATGCGCGGGGTCGCCAGGAGTTCCACATTGCGCTGCTGCTGGAGGGCATGCAGGGTTACGGCCAGGTCACTGTTGAGGAAGGTCAGATCGAGTCCCGCGGCGGCCGCGGGCAGGGTTTCGAAGGTATCGAGCATGATCTGCTGTGAACGAAGGCCGCGGTTTTCGGCGGCGCCGAGGAGATTCTGCCAGTTGACTCCGATTTCGGTATCGTCGGCCAGGGTGACATCGGCAATGACCACCTCGATCAAAATCTGGCGGGGCATACGGTCGGCCCGGCGGATTTCCGAGACCATGCGGTCGAGATATTCGGGGAGATCGCAGATGATGACGGAGTTGGTTTTTCGGTCAATCGAGACGCTGCCGAGGGGGGACAGCATGCCCGTGATAATGCGTTCGAGGTTCTCGGCCTCGAGGAATTTGAGCATGACTGTCTGAACGGTCAGGTCGAGGACATGGCCTGCCGGGGTTATGGAGGGGAGTGTCGATTCCGTCACCGGGGCGGATTCTTCGAAAGACATGCTGCCGAAGGGGTCCCGGAGTTGGGGCGCGGGGGACGATGCCTGTCCGTATACGCAGGCGACGCCGATCGTTGCGAAAAGCAGTATTCGCAGGGCGCTGACAGGCACAACTTGTATCTTCATGGGTTAATTCTCCTTATCACAGGAAGCGGCATCGTTTTCGGTCTGCCTGATTTCTTTGAGGACCGCAATGGCCAGATCCATCCGTCCGTTGAGCATTCCGGGCTGTTCTTTTGCGGACTGGAGCCGCACGGAGGAAATCAGGATGGTTTCGGGCCGGGATTCGATCCATTCGAGGAACGGAATCCACCGGTCATACCGCCCGGTTAGCTGAATTTTTGCCCCGCGAAGGACCACCGGGCAGTCGGGATTTTTGAGGGTCGGCAAGGGTCCTTCAAGAGTCTGGTACTCCGCAGAAAGGGTTCGGCAGCCGAAGGAGGCGGCTGTTTCATCGAGGGTTGTGAAAAACGCATCGGCCTGTGCCGGGCTGAAAAGCCGGTCGCCAAACTCCTGTTTCCATTGCTCAAGCTGGTTCTGGTGGTGTCTTTGGCGAACGATGAGGCGCTGGAGGTTATCGAGTCGTTCGCGGTAGAGCGTATCCATATGCGCGGCTCGGCGATCAGCGAGGGCCGCCTGTCGAATCGGCTGAAAAAACCACGGATAGCTGAAGGCAAATACGGCCGCGGCAACAGTCCATGGCAGATAGCGTCGCAGCTGGGGAATTCGCTGGAGTCGTTTGAGGGAGATCATTTCGTCGGCTCCTCTTGCGCTGCCGGACGGATGCGGCAGTGAATCAGGTAGTCGAATATCCGAGCCGAATCCGCGCTCTGTCGGCTTTCCTCCACGGAGGTTTGCCCGATCCATTCGCTTTGATCCAGCGATGCGGAGAACTGGTGAATCGCCTGAAAGGACAGCGCCTTGCCGCGAAGGGAGATGGTTCCGGTTCCGCTGATCTCGAGGGAGGTGACCTGAAGGCCGGCGGGGATTCGCATCCCGATTTCCCTGAGCAGGGCGGCATACGAGAAAGCGTCCCCCTGCCCGGCCAGCGTCTCGGCGGTGTCCTTCAGTTTTCGAAGATCGTTGACCCGGTTTTGAAGTTCCTGGTGGGTATGAACGAGTTTAACGGCCCGTGCCGCCGGTGTCCGGGCGGGCAGACTTTCGGCCCGGCAAAACGTCTGGAACAGAAAGGCGCCGGCGTATAAAACCAGTACGATTCCGGCGGCGACAGCGGCGGTCATGCGTGTGGTTCGCTTCCAGGCGTAGTGATCCCTGAAAAATCGCGGCAGCAGTTCCGGAACCGGCAGGCCGCCGGCCGGTTCGAGGGCCTTGAGGGCCGCTCCGTATCCTGTAAACGAGACGGGCTGTTTGAGTTCGCGGCCGATTACGGCAGCCAAATCGGAGGGGGTAAAAAGCCGGCAGGAATCGCCGAAGAGGGCGTCCAGCTCGGAGAGCCAGGATTGTTTATCGAGGATTCCCGTATCGAGGACCACCCGGACCGTCCAGTCCTGGTGGAAGGAGTATCCCTTTTCAATTTCGTAAAACTGCCTGATTGTCTGAAGCTGTCTGAGTACGGCCGATCGTTGGGCGTCTGTCTGGGCGGGCATCAAAAAACGCTGGATGAAATCCAGCTTGTTCTCGATGAGTACACACAGGGTCAGGGTCTGGCCTGTGATGCCGGCCAGCAGAACGTGCCTGGTTTTTTGGACGGTCAGGGCCTGGGAATAAAGGGTCCGGTACAGCGAACAGAAATCCATCTCGAGGGACACGGCCTCCACGCCTGCCAGAGAGAGGGTATGAATGAGGTTGTCGATGCATTCCCGCGTGGTCACACCGATAAGGATTCTTTCTTTTTCATCCTCGTCGGTTCGCAGCGACCGGTAATCAGAATAGGGGGTTCGCTTATTCAGGATGGGGCTGTATCGCACCTCGGTATGGATGTACTTGTGTATGTTCGCGGGAAGGTCGGCCGGCAGTTCGAGTATCTGCGCGACCGTCTGCGAATCCGGGACGACCACAACGGCTTTTCGTTGCACGATCTTTTCCTGCCTGAGCAGTTTCTGGATGCAGGCGGCCGCCTTTGGGGGAGAGGTGATTTGTCCCTTTCGAATGACCCCGGTCGGCAGCGAGAGACGTCCTCCCCGGATACGAATTTGCCGTGAGGGAGTCCTCTCGACGCAAACCACTTCAATATACTGGTCCGTCAGAACGATTCCGAGAGATGTTTTCTTGACCTGTTTCATTCTGGGTTTATCCGGATCGCCTCGATTGTAATCTCATGGGGGGACTGGGGGGCGGCGAGAATGTGCGCCTCCAGCCGTGCCTTGTATCCGGTCGATACGGCGCCGGTTGACGTCAGGGTCATCGTTGGCGGACTTCCGCTGACCGTGACACTGTAGGAGTCCTCAAAAAACGGCTTATCGCTGAAGCCGCTGTTCCAGCTTGAGTCCTGCCGGATCTGAGCCAAGGCATCGTGCAGTCCCGCTTCGGCGACCGCCAGGGCGCGGGTCAGTCCGATCTGGTTTCGCATCTGCTGGAGTTCTTCTGTGGTCAGTTGCAGCATTCCTGTAATCAGGGCAGCACTGATTGCCAGCACGAACAGAACCAGTACGAGGATACTGCCGCTGCCGGCTGACCCTGAAACCCGCCGTGTTCTTTCGGCATCCACGTTTCTTCAAGATCCTTTCACGTTATACAGACTCTGTCTGATTTGCTTATTTCCACCCTGTTCATCGTCAATCCGGGGGCCGATATTCATGGTCTTTTTGGCTGGTTTGGCCGGGTTTCCTGGGGGAGAAAAAGGCCGATTCATTGGCCACCACACGTTTATTATCGGGACCGAGTTCCCGGCCGGAACGGGAAACCGGGAGCCGCCAATCCGGGTCCGATAAAGGCGGTCTGAAAGGGAACCGAGGCGGTCGTTTTTACAGCGCCCCGGCGGCCCATTCGACGGCCCGCCGGGTAATGGCCCAGCCCTCCTCGTTGAGCCAACTGTTATTAAAATCATCCGTACCCCACGGCAGCATAACCCGTCTGCCCGGCGCGGGCCGGCCCCCGCTGAGCCGATCTCCCGACTCGATGACGGCCAGATTGGTTTGATTCCAGAGCAGACGGCGGGCCAGTCGGCGCAGGCCGGAGGCCTCCGATCCTCTCGAACGAATCAGCGACCCGAACAGATTGGAATGGACGATTATATAGTCACCGGCTGCATAGGAGGAGGTGATCGGATTGGAGGAATCCTCGATGAGAATGCCGAGAGACCAGTAATCGGTTCCTTCCTGGTTCGAATACAGAAGATCCTCATGGCACTTCATGTGTTCACTGACTACGCCGATCGGCGTCCCCTGAAGCTTGTCGCCGAGTGATTGACAATTGCAGGTGGCGGGGATGTAGGCGATGTCGGCTTCGGCGGCGGCCGTATCAAATGCCTCCTGCGAGGCGCTGTTGTCAATTGTTGAGACAAGATAGCCCCAGGATTCAAAACGGTCCCTCAGTCGCCGTTCATAACTGTTTGGTGAAGAGACATTGGCGGCTACGAGGAGGACGCGGATCATCGAGGCGTCCGAGCCGGCCCGCAGGCACGCGGCGAACGCAACGGACTGACTGCGGCCGGGATGAGAGGCGCTTTGCATTTCGGCGTCAATCCGCACCAGCCGGACCGCGGCCGCATCGGAGGTCGGATTGTTCAAGTCATCGGGGGCGTATCCGGACACCTGAAATCGGCTGACCGGCCCGGCCAGGAGCGAGACATTGCCGGGGGGACCGAAATAGACATACTGATCGGTTCCTATTTCATATCGCCGCGGCTGACCGTCGGCGCTCAGGTATTCGAGATAGCCAAGGGTCTGGGCGGCCGGGCTTATGTCGGAGAGGGCGGAAGCGGTTGCGATGTGGCGGTGAAGATGGTCGAAAAGCACCCGGCTGTGCTGGGTGGTCTCCGCGGAGGCCTCTTTGAGGGTCCAGCTTTTCTGAAGCATGCGAAACTGCGGCAGAACCGCCAGAAACAGCATTGAGACCAGCGCCAGGACCATCAGCATTTCGGCCAGCGTCCAGCCGGGGGAGTTTCGGTTTCTTTTCATTGGATAACGAATTTTAGTATTCCTCGGTCTATTTTAATTTCGCGATTTTTGTCCGCAGTGTAATCAGCACTTCGTCGCTGTCCAAATGGCGGTCGCCGTCCCGATCAAACCCCGCCTCGGCCGTAACCGTTCGCAGCGAGGCATCGAGATCGACGGTGACTGTGCAGAAATATCCCTGGCCCATGTCCGCGCTGGAAACGGACCAGGGGGATTCAAAGTCGTCCTCAATCGCCCGTGCGCGAAGCTGTTCGATCTGATTTTGTGCGAGGAGCAGGCATGTGCTTTTTCGCTCGATTTGTGTCGCGAAGAGATGATTGCCGGTCATGGCCCGCAGGATGGGGACCATGGCAAACGCGAGGAGGGCGGCGGCGACGAGCACCTCCGTAAACGTCATGCCCGCCGGCTGTCCGTGCCGGGACGTTTTTATTCGATTTCGCGGCATAACACACTCCCGGTAGTCGGAAAGATTGTGACGGCATACTGCCGGTTTCCGGCGGCCACATGCAGGGCTGTATCCCCGGTCAAACTGCCGAGGGGGCTGTAGGAAAAGGTCCGGCCGCCTGTGCATTGAATTTCGGTTGCTATCGAAGAGGTCTGAAGGGTCTGTCCATTCTGCCGATTTCGGATGGTATAGCCGGTATAGCTGCCGGATCCGTTCATTACGAGTTCATATCCGTCGGGGTTGTCGGCCGCATTTGTCAGGGCCAGTTGCCGGGTATAGCGCAAGTCCGCGGCGATCTGCCGGGCGAGGGTTTTGGCGGTTTGCTGCCGCACGGCGCCCATCTGAAAACGCGGCAGGACCGCGGCTGCTAAAATCGCCAGCAGCAGCAGGACAAAGACCCCCTCTATCAGACTGATGCCGGCCTTGTCTCTCTTCATCGTATCATCCCGCAAAAAAACAGGGCCGCCGTCATTAATGGAACGGCGCCCCGGTTTGAATTCTTTTTGTGCACGAATATCCGCGGCGATACTCGGGCTGTTTTTTTAATGATCGCAGACAGCCCGATAGTTGCCGGTTGTGCTCAGTGAATAACTGCCGCCCAGCGGACAAGTCGGGGGACCATCGGGGAAATAATCGAGATTCCCGGTGACCAGGTTCAGGGTTGCCGGGTAGCCGCCTTCGTCCACATAATACATTTCGATGGCTGAGTTGATTAAGCTGAGATTGGTTTTGCAGGCCTGTTCTCTCGCGTTACCGGCGCTTTTGGTGATTCTGGGCAGGGCAATTGCCGCCAGGGCCCCGAGGATCATTACGACGATCAGCAGTTCCACCAGCGTTACGCCTTTTCGGTTTTTCATCGCTCTGTACCTTTCCTGAACGTTCTGTTTCCGAACTATTTACCTTCTTTGAGACTTCGGCCAAAAAACCGTCCTTCTTAGCCGAAAATTTCATAAAAAAACCGTTTATTTGATATGGCTCATGTAGTCGAACATGGGCAGATACACGGCCAGCAGGATCAGCCCCACCAGCACCCCCATAATGACCGATAATAACGGCTCCAGTTTCAGGAGGAGGGAGCTGGTTTTTCGGTCAATCGCCGCATCGAGGTAGTCGGCTCCTTTCGTGAGCATCTGTCCGACGGTTCCGGATTCCTCTCCGGCGTGTGAAAGCTGGACGATGACCGGCGGAAACAAGGGATATTCGGCCAGGGGACGCGACAGCGAGCCGCCGGCCAGGATCTCCTCTTCCAGTCGGCGGCCGATCTCATCGATGACCGCGTGATGACAGACCTGCCGGGCCTGACGCAGGGCCTGCACGACGCCGATGCCGGCCGAATGCATCATCGCAAAGGTCCGAATATAACGGCTGACCAGGACCATTTGCAGGAGGGAGCCGAGGATTGGAATGGTCAGCGTCATGCGATCAAACCGCTGTTTGAGGCCGGGAATTTTGAGCATCCCTTTGCGGCCCCAGTAAACGGCGCCAACCAGCAGGGGGACGATCCAGAAATGATGGCGGAAGAGATCGCTGAGCCCAATCAGGATCTGCGTAGGGACGGGCAGTTGAATATGCAGTTGGTGGTACAGTTTTTGAAAGACCGGGATTACGAAAATGACAATCGCGCTTAAAATGACTACGCACAGCAGGGCGACGACAGCCGGATAGATAAAGGCCCCGCGAATTTTGTTGCGGACGGCAAGCTGTTTTTCGTAATAATCAGCCGCGGTCGCGAGGGTCTGGCTCAGTTTGCCCCCGCTCTGTCCGGCTTCGAGCATTCCCATAAAAAAATCCCCAAAGACCGAGCGATACGGCTCAAAGGCCTCCGCCACGGAGGCCCCCGTTTCGATGGACTGGCGGACTGAAGAGAGCACGGTGCGCATCGCCTCGTTGGCGGCCTGTTCTTCCATGGTTTCGAGGCATCGAACGACGGACAGCCCGGCTGAAAACATGCCTGCGAACTCATAGGCGAAGGCCACAATTTCGTGCTGGTGAATCTTTTTTTTGACCTGCTCGGCCGGTGAGCGGCGGCTCATCCGTCGGCATTGAAGCAGGCGATAGCCCAGTTTTTCGAGGTCCTCCCGCAGGCCGTCGCGATCCGGAACTTCTTCATAGACTCCGGAGATGCGTTCCCCGCGGCGGTCTTCGGCTACGTACTGATACGCTGTCATCCTGTTTATTTCTCCCGCATGTCAATGACCCGGAGCACTTCCTCCGGTGTGGTCTGCCCGTTTTTGATCAGGTCGATTGCCTGCCTCCGAAGGGTTTTCATTCCCTGGCTGACGGCGGCCTCCTTGAGGGCGTCTTCCGAGGCCTCCTGAACGATCAGCCGCCGCACCCGGCTGTCCACCAGAAAGATTTCGTAGACTGCGCATCGGCCTGAATAGCCCGTCTGCCGGCAGTATTCACAGCCGGTTGCCCTGTAGACCGTTTTCAGGCCGGACAGGGACTCGTTGCCGAGGGCCTCTTTTTCCTTTTCTGTAATGGAACAGGCCTGTCTGCACTTTTGGCAGATTTTGCGAACCAGCCGCTGCGAGACCACCCCGAGCAGGGACGAGGCCACCTGGTAAGCCGGTACCTCCAGGTTGACAAACCGGGAAACGACTCCCACAGCGTTGTTGGTGTGAAGGGTGCTGAGTACGAGATGGCCGGTCAGCGAGGCGCTAACCGCGATCTCGGCCGTCTCCTCGTCCCGAATCTCACCGACCAGTATGATATCCGGGTCCTGACGAAGAATGCTCCGCAGCCCCGCCGCGAAGGTCATCCGGATGTCCCGTTTGACCTGTACCTGCGTGATCCCGCCGATTCGGTATTCCACGGGATCTTCAACCGTTACGATATTGCGATCCGTGGAATTGAGCCGCCGAAGCATCGAGTACAGGGTTGTGGTTTTTCCGCAGCCGGTCGGTCCGGTCAGCAGGATCATCCCGTAGGGGTTGGCCAGCAGGGCATTGAATTTTTCGAGGTCCTCCGGCGCGGTGACCAGCTCTTCGAGGGTTCGCAGCCCCGTTTCGGTATCGAGGATTCGGATGACGATTTTTTCCCCGCCGACAGCCGGCAGGGACGAGACGCGCAGGTCATAGAGTTTGCCTCGGTGCTCAATCGAGATATGGCCGTCCTGCGGCAGGCGCTTTTCTGAAATATCCATCTCGGCAAGGATTTTGATGTGCGAAATGACCTGCAGTTCGGCAGAAGACGGCACTTCCAGTGCCTCCTGGAGGAGGCCGTCGATGCGGTAGCGGACCTTCATATCCGGCTGCTGGGGCTCGAGGTGAATGTCGCTGGCCCGGCTGTCGATGCCTCCGGTCAGGATCGTCTCTACCAGTCGCACCACGGGGGCGTCGGCCGATTTGATTGCCTGGGCTTTGATGCCCTGTCCTTTTTTTTCCTCGCCGGGCTTGTTTTTCAGGCGCATGGCTACGATGTCCTGCCGCGTCAAGCTCTCAATATTGAAATGCTTGTGCAGGGCCCGGCCGATTGCTTCGGCGCCGGCGGCCACCACGCGCACCCGATATCCCGTCCGGGTTGTAATCATCTCCCGAATTGAAAGATTCAGCGGGCTGCTCATCGCCAGGACAAGCGTGTCATTTTCAATACGCAGGGGGATCAATGAATGCTTTCTCGCGATTTCGAGCGAGACGAGCTTCAGCGCGACCGGATCGACCATTTCCGGCGTCAGTTCCACGTACTCGATCCCGTTCATCTCCGCCGTCAGCCGGGTTAACTGATCTTCATCCACCAGATTCTTTTCGCGCAGCAGATGAAGAAGGCTCCGGCCGGTTTGTTCGTGAAGGGCCAGGATTTCCTCGAGCTGATCGGCTGAGAGTATCTGCTGATTTTGCAGAGCTTCGATTACCGCCTGATTTTGTTGTATTGTCGCCGGACTCATAAACGCTCCGAAAAAAATGCGCACAAAGGGTTTCTGCGCCCTGACTACTTCGACGGATTCCGGGCATCGCTTAACTGAATAGTCCATGTCAGAGATAAGGGAATGCGATTATCGGACGAAGGGAAAGTGGATACGATACGACGGAAAAGAGGAAAATTTCGGCTCTTTTGTCTTCTTTGCAAAATTGTCTGTCCCTTTCAGTCGATATGAGAAAGTGCGTTCGAATAAACAGGAGACATATCGGATAGGATTGTGTGATATTATGAGAACAATAAAAGACGGCAACCGGCCGGAAACAGATCTTTCTGAAGAGCAGGCCTGCCTTGAGGCGGGAATGGCCCTGAAGACCCTTTCCCATTTTATCAAAAACATCCTGCAGATGGTCGGCGGGGGGGCTGAGGTTGCCGATCTGGCCCTGAAAAGCAATAATATGGAGCACCTGCAAAAAAGCATAACACTCATGCTGCCCAATATCGAACGGCTGAAGCGAATCACGCTGGATTTATGCGAATACAGTAAGGTTCGGCCGCTTGAAATCAGTTCCTTTGATTTGAACCATATCCTTCGGCAGGCCG
>JAHDQI010000061.1 GCA_018433925.1 Phycisphaerae bacterium
GATATTTGAGGACTTCCCAAACTTTGTAATCGCAAATACTTAGCGTAAGAATAATTGAAAATTGGAGTAGACTTTTATCATAGGAGAGTTAACCATGAACAAACGAATACTTTTATGCATGATCCTTGCGGCCGGCTGCCAGGGCGTCTTTGCCAACGGCATCCTGAATCCCGGATTCGAAGACGGCGATTTGGGGCAGTTCGGCTCCGTGACGGTGGACCACTGGACCACCTACGGCACCAGCGGCTGGCATCACAGCGACCCCGGGGCGGTCATCGGCCAGAAAGCCGTCAAGCAGTGGAGTGACGATACCGGCCTCTTCCAGGATTTTCCGGCCGTCGTCGGCAATGACTACACCTTCAGCGTCCATGCCATCACCCTGTCCTCCGACAACGGCGGACTGGGCGGCTGGGACGCCGTCTTCAAAGTGGAATGGCGAGACGAGGAAGACTACCTGATTCTCGACCAGACCATCGGCCGCTATTACGGCGTCAAAAGCGACGGCTCCTCCGGCCAGCCCGGAGACCCGGTCGACACCTGGAAATTCATAGAAGGCCAAAAAATCGCCCCCTTCCCAGCCGCCGTCGGCAGAGTCGTCATGTACCTGACGGCCGGGGACGGCGGACACACCCAGCACAAGGGATCCATCAACTGGGACGAGGTCTCCGTCACTCTGACCTACGGAGCCGAAGACCCCCAGCCGGCCCATGGGGCCTCCAATCTCGTCCCCAGCGAGGTAACGGAACTGTCCTGGCAGCGTCCGGCCCCGCGCAATCCCGGCGATACAATCCGCTGTGATGTCTGGTTCGGGACCGATCCCAATATGCCCGGCCTGAACGCCAAAATCCTCGATTATCAGGAGTCCGATTCCGTCGCCATAGGTCCGCTCGACTCGGATCAAACCTATTACTGGCGAGTGGACTGTTATGATCCCAACGTCGCGGCCCCTGCCGTCGGCTGGACATGGACCTTCAACACCGGCAACATGCCGCCGGTCGTCGATGCCGGACCCCGGCAAAAAAGCTGGCTGCAGGACGGCTCAGCACAGGTCCAAATGACCGCCGAGGTATCCGATGACGGACAGCCCGATCCCCCCGGCCAGTTAACCTATTTATGGACCGTGGAATCCGGCCCGGCGGCGGTCGCCTTCGATCCGAGCGACCAGGTCGAAGACCCGACGCTGACCGTCACCGCTCCCGGCCGCTATGAATTGACGCTCACCGTCAGCGACGGAGCCGCACAGGCCGACGATACAGTCATTGTCGATGTCTACGAAGAGGGCTATACCGGCCTGATTGCCCACTGGTCTTTTGACGAAGCATCCGGCGACATCGCCTACGACAGCGTCAGCGGTCATCACGGAACCCTCGTCGGAGACCCCGCACGCGTATCGGGCAAGGTCGGCGGCGCACTCGAACTGGACGGCGACGGCGATTACGTCGATTGCGGCGGAGCCCCCGTCGATCCCAACGTGCGAACCTGGGCCGACCTGACCAGCGAAATCACCCTCGCCGCCTGGGTTCAGGGTTCCTTCGACAAGCCCTGGCAGTCCATCGTCACCAAGGGAGACAACAGTTGGCGTCTGATCCGGTATAACCTGACCGAGGATGTTATCTTCGCCCTGAACAATGTCGGCGACGCAATCTCCGGCAGCACCGGACCCGTCAGCGGCAGCCGGTGGCATCATCTGGTCGGCGTCTACGACGGCTCCCAAATCCGGCTCTATGTCGATGGCATGCTCGCCGCTTCGGCAACCGCCCCGGAAGGGCAGATCGCAATCAACGACTACAACGTCCGAATCGGCTCCGATGAGCAATTTGACGGGCAGCGAGAATTCGCCGGCCGCATGGACGAAGTACGGCTGTACGAAATCGGCCTCACCGACGAGCAGGTCCTCGACCTGTTCATCGCCGAAGGCGGAAGCAACAGTTGCGGTCAAAACTTCCTGCCCGGCGATGTGGATGGCGATTGCTATGTCACACTCGATGACGTTGCGATCCTCGCGCAAAACTGGATGGAATGCAACGACATCACAAATCCGGCTTGCTGGTAGGGCCGGGCATCAGTACAATGAAAGGAAAGACGGCAGCGGGTCGCCCGGCAGCAGCGCCCGGCGATCCGACTGTCGGAGGAGACAACCGCACGTGAAACAAACGCTGACATACTGGCTGATCGCAATAGCCCTGGCCGCTTCGGCCTCGGCAAACATTCAGAACCTGACCGCCGCCGGACACGACTGCCGAATCGATCTCCTCTGGCAGCCGATGGAAGACCCCGGCCTTGACGGATACAACATCTATCGTTCCCGCTATGTCGGCGGCAACTACACCAAGCTCAATCCATCCCCCCACACAGTCTCCGTATACAGCGATTTCCTCGGCGAAAATGTCCGCGGCTATGCCTATTACGTAAAACCCGTCATCAGCGGCTCCGAAGGCCCCGCCTCCCCCATCGTCACCGCCGTCCCCTATGCCATGAACGACGACCAGCTCCTGACCTCAATCCAGCAGGCCCTCTTTCGATACGCCTGGGATTTCGCCCATCCGGTCAGCGGCATGACGCGGGAACGCTTCGCCCACTGGGACCGGGAAACGGTCACCACCGGCGGCTCCGGATTCGGCATTATGAATCTCCTCGTCGCCGTCGAGCGGGCCTTCATTACCCGGGCCGATGCGGCCGGGCACATCCTCAAAATCATCACCTTCCTGCACGAGTCCACCCCGCGATTTCACGGCGCCTGGTCCCACTGGATCAACGGTACCACCGGCGATCCGATTCCCTTCGATTACGACAAACAGGGCAATCCCATCATTTGCGGAGACATCGTTGAAACGGCATACATGATCCAGGCCCTCCTTGCCGCCCGGCAATATTTTGATGCCGACGATCCCGTCGAAAATCAGGTCCGCTCCCGCGCAACCCAACTCTATGAAGACGTCGAATGGGACTGGTACCGAAGACCCGACGAAACCTCCGGAACCCACCTCTACTGGTACTGGTCCACCACCCACGGCTGGGAAGGCAGCTTCCCGTTCGGCGGCGCCGAAACCATGATCGCCTACCTCCTCGCGATTGCCTCGCCCGCCCATTCAATCCCCGCCTCCTGCTATGACGAGGGATTCGCCGCCGGCTACAAAAACGGCAGCCGCTATTACGGCTATACCCAGTGGGCCAGCCCTTTCGAAACCCCGATGTTCTGGACTCATTATTCATTTCTCGGTTTCGACCCGCGCAACAAATGGGACAACCTCTGCAATTATTTTGAAAACAGCAGAAACATTGCCCTCATTGACCGGGCTTACTGCATCGATAATCCCGGCGGATACGCCGGATACGGCCCGCTCGTCTGGGGCCTGACTTCCAGCTACAGCCCCACCGGCTACGTCGCCCACGCCCCGGGAGCAAAGGACAACGGAACCATCACCCCCACCGCCGCCATCAGTTCCATTCCCTACACCCCGGCCGAATCCCTCGCGGCACTCAAACACTTCTACTTCGACCGCGGCGCCGACCTCTGGGGACCGTTTGGGTTTTACGATGCCTTTAACATCCAGCAAAACTGGGTATCCAACGGCTATCTGGCCATCGATCAGTGTACCATGGTCCCCATGATCGAAAACTACCGCACCGGCCTCTGCTGGAACCTCTTCATGGCCAACCCCGAAATCCAATCCGCCCTGGACCGAATCGGCTGGGCCACGGCGCCCGATGCGGGACTGCGCTACCGGTACTACGAAGGCGACTGGACCGCCCTGCCCGATTTCGATTCGCTCACCCCCGCGGCCGAAGGAAACGCAACCAATTTTGACCTCGGCCTGCGACAGCGGGATACGCATTTTGCCTTCCGCTTCGAGGGATTTATCGAGATCGCCGACAACGGCGGCTATGTCTTTTATACCGCCTCAGACGACGGCAGCAAACTGTATATAAACGAGACACTCGTCGTCGACAATAACGGCGAACACGGCTGGCAGGAACGATCCGGATACATCTACCTTCTCCCCGGCCGACACACAATCCGGCTCGACTACTTCAACAACGAAGGACTTTTCGACCTGCGGGCCAGCTATTCAGGGCCCGGCATATCCAAAAAACAGATCCCCGTCAATCAATTGTTCCGATGCGACATCGCCGGCGACCTCAACGGCGACTGCCTCGTCAACATCAGCGACCTCGAACAACTCGCCGATAACTGGCTTTCCCTCTATGATTTAGGCGATTTCGCGGACCTGTCACAAAACTGGCTCCCCTGAGCGATGTCTTCTGATGAGTCAACAGTGCCCGTTTTCGGAAGTACTCGAATAAATTCGATGAATGACTGAAAACGGACAAAAGGGCTGTTTTTTCTTGACTTTTCCGAAGCGTTTTATAATAGTGCAGAGGAATAAAGGGGGCATTTCTGTGTCGGTGCCGTCTAAATGAACAAGATCAGTTTCTATTAGGAAAGGCCAGGATCGTGAAACAACATGCGTGGGCTTGCAGGATTTCCATCAGTTTGATCTGTTTGTTGTCGTTTGAGGGGTTTTCATTTACCGGCGGAACAGGCCTGCCCGGCAATCCATACCAGATTGCCACCCCCGCGGACCTCTCCCAGGTTCCCGGCTATCCGTCATCCAGTTTCATCCTGCTCAACGATATCGATCTGCAGAATGCCGCGTTCACTACA
>JAHDQI010000245.1 GCA_018433925.1 Phycisphaerae bacterium
CCTTTGGGGGTTTTATAGTGACGCTTGAAAATACGGAGGGCAAGCGAATCCGGGGGCGTCTGCGTGTGGAGAATACGGGCATTGAGCTGCTTTATCCGCAGCCGCACGCGGATCAAGACGGGCATGTTGAAAACAGTTTTATGCTGTATAAATACGAATTCGGGAATATCCAGGCGCTGATCCGTTATCATGACCAGCTTGGTGAGGAGAACCGGAAAAAACGGGATCGAGAGCTTGAGCGTACGTATCATCCGGCTTTGTGGCGGCGGTGGCGGCGGAAACTGATGAATATTTTCCGTACCATTCGCGATTCGATTATGGAGGTTTCGAATGTGCTGCTGAGCCAGGCGAAAAAGGCGACTCCGGCCGGGGGCGTGCTGACGGCCCAGGAAAAATATGTCAGCCAAATGCAAAATGAGCTGATCGGATCGGTCGAGACATCGTATGAACCGTTGCTGGAGCGGTATATCGGGCATCGGGTGGTGGCCGAGTTTCTGCGGGGCCAGGCGGCGGTGGAGGTGCCGGGGGTTTTGAAGGATTATACGGCCGAGTTTATTGAGCTTTTGGATGTGTCGTATTGGGACGCGGACGGGGAGAGGCGAGTCGGGGCCGATCTGGTGGTGCCGAGGAAGCGGGCGGTGATTCGACATGCCGGCGAATAGGGATATTTGGGGTCCTGATTGCGGCGTTTTGGGGTTTGTTTTGCTTTAGCGGGCGGGTTTTTCGGCCGATATAGAGATCGGAGCAATATCCATGAACGAGAACGAAATCCAGTCATTTCAGTCGCAGATTGACGAGCTTAATGAGCTTTGCTCGGAGGTTCTGTCTGTTCCGGAGGAGCAGGCGGTCTGGCAGGAGCGGCTGGGTGTGATGGTTCTCAAACTCCAGGACGGCCGTCTTGAAAAGCGGTATGCCAGGCGGCTGGAAAAGTGGCTTTTGGCCGATCCGGGGGCGTTGGATTATTACCTGGATTTTACAGCCCTTACGGCGGATCTCCATTTTCATTTTCATCCGGAGGCCTGCGGGGAGGTTTTGTTGGGCTCCTCGCACCACGCCTGATTTTGTCGCGGCCCTTCGGGCCGGAAGGTCTTGCATTCTGCTTCCCCTGCCGGTATAGTGCCGGGTCTGTCCGCGGGTGCGGATGGATGGCCAACGAAATGTACTGGTGATTTGGTAAGGATCAGAGATATGGGACGAGGCGACAAACGAAGCCGAAAAGGCAAGATTAACCGCGGCAGCTACGGCAAGACGCGCCGGCCGGCCAATCGACCGAAAAAACAACGGCTGGTTCCCCTGCCCCCCCAGCCGGCGGCCGCGGAACAGCCGGCGGCTGCGGCGGAAGAAAACAAATAGCCGTATGGAATGGAGGTTATCGCCGCAGGGAAGGCGGTTTGGGCCGACTCTGCGGCCGGATTCTATTCGGGGGACGGAATGATAGATCCAAGCCGACTGGACAGCCCGTGTTATGTGATTGATCGGGGGCTGCTGCGCCGCAACCTGGAGATTCTTCGGGATGTTGCGGAGCGGAGCGGGTGCAGGATCTTGCTGGCCCTGAAGGGGTTTGCGGCGTGGAGCACATTTGATCTGTGCCGAGAGTATCTGCACGGGGCGGCGGCCAGTTCGCTGCATGAGGCCAGGTTGGCCGCGGAGTATTTTCAAAAGGAGGTGCATCTTTGCGCCCCGGCGTATCGGGATGATGAGATGGACGCCTATTTGACCCTCGTCGATCATATCGTGTTTAATTCTCACACCCAGTGGCGGCGGTTTCGGGACCCGGTGCTCAGGGCTCCGCGCCGGATCGCGTGCGGTCTGCGCATCAACCCCATGCACTCGGAGGTCAAGACGAAGATTTATGATCCGTGTGCTCCCGGTTCGCGGCTGGGGATTGCCGCCGATCAGTTTCGGGCGGAGGAGCTGGAGGGGATCACGGGCCTGCACTTTCATACGCTGTGTGAACTGAATGCCGATTCCCTGGCCCGCACGCTGCCGGCGGTGGAAACGCAATTCGGCGAAGTGATCGGCCGGATGCGATGGATGAACTTTGGCGGGGGACACCATATTACCCGGCCGGATTATGATCGGGACTTGCTGTGCCGGCTGATTCGGGATTTTGCCGGGCGCTATCCTAACCTGGAAACGATTTACCTGGAGCCGGGGGAGGCGATTGCGCTGAACACCGGTTTTCTGGTCGCCTCTGTGCTGGACATTGTGCATAATGAAACGGACATCGCCATTCTGGATACGTCCGCTTCGGCGCACATGCCTGATGTACTCGAGATGCCGTATCGGCCGAATATAACCGGCGCCGCCCTCCCCGGCGAAAAGAAGTATACGTATCGGCTGGCCGGGCCGACGTGCCTGGCGGGGGATGTGATTGGCGATTACTCGTTTGACCGGCCGCTGGAGGTCGGCGATCGGCTGGTCTTCGGCGACATGGCCCATTACACGATGGTCAAGAACACGATGTTCAACGGCATCAACCTGCCGGACATTGTGCTGTATGATCCGGATACGGATGCGTATACGCTTCAGCGGCGGTTTGCTTACGAAGACTTCAAGTCGCGCCTGTCCTGAGCGTGCCGAGGGAAACCGGGGCGCGCTTGTTGCTTGCCTTTATGTGTCTTCTGAAATCTGAAAGATTCCATAGCCGGAAGGGCCTGCAATCAGGTTGGTGCGCCGTCCGTGAGGGAGGAAGTCGATGCGGCCGCGTCCGATTCGTTTTTTCGGTTTTTCTTTGGCGGTCAGGGGGACGGTTGCGGCCTGGTCCTGCCCGGAGGGATTGAGGACGACCAGATACCGCTGCCGGCCTGCCTGGCGGAGATAGACCAGGGGGTATTTGCCTTTTTCGGCGCACAGGAGGGTCAGTTTGCCATCACGGCCGAGGGCGGGCGCGGACCGGCGAAGCTGAATCAGTTGACGGACCCGGTTGAGCAGGGAGTTGTTTTGGCGGCTCTGTTTTTCGACATTCGGTGCGCCCGGGGCCGAGTCGATCGGCAGGTACAGCTTGCTTTTGGGGGCGGTTGAAAAGCCGGCGTTTTTGCCGCCGGTCCACTGCATGGGCGTTCGCGAGCCGGTGCGTTCATAGCCGCCTTCTTTGCTGTGGAGATGGCGGAGATATTTCATGCCGATTTCGTCCCCGTAGTAGACCAGCGGCAGCGCGGGCAGGGTCATCAGAAACGCGAAGGCCAGCTCGAGTTCGCGGCCGCTGCGGCCGTAGGACAGCCGTGAGATGTCGTGATTGCCGGAGGGGACGCAGATGTGCCCTTTGCGGCGGATTTTGGCCTGGTAGTTCAGGAACGGTTTGAGAAAGGCCGTGATGTCGCCTTTTCCCTGTTTGTCAAAAAAGCTCGGGGCGTTTCTGCGGGTCCAGTGATTGCGCCAGATTTCCTGGCGGAAGAGGGCATCGTAGGCGGTGTCGTTGATGTGGATCATGAAGTCGGCATGAAAGCCGGCGGCAATCGCGGCCGAGGGTGTGGACCACTCGCTCAGCAGCGCGGCCTCGGGGTAGCGCTGGTCGAGCAGGGTTCGTACCTCGCGCCAGAAGCGGCTGGTTTCTTTCCAGCCGGGATCGTTTTTGACGATGGAGGAGGCCATGTCGGCCCGAAAGCCGTCGGCTCCGGCGTCGAGCCAGAAGCGGAGGATGTTTTTGATTTCCCTGCGGACGGCTTGGACATCGGGGTGATCGACGGGAAGCTGCCAGGGCTGCTTGGGATCGGGCCGGGCAAAGCCGAGATTGAGCGCCGGCTGCGAGGCGAAGAAGCTGGGCAGGTAGCATCCGTTTCGGTCGGAGGCGCCGCGGATGAGCGAGAAGCCCTCTTTCTGCCAGCTCCAGGCACTGTCGGTCCAGAGATACCAGTGGGTGTATTTATTTTTTTGAGGTTTGCATGATTCCCGAAACCACCGATGTTCGTCGGAGGTGTGGGCGGGCACGAGGTCCAGCAGCACGCGCATATTCCGCTTGTGGGCCTGCTTAAAGAGCCGCCTGAGATCGGCGTTTGTGCCGTAGCGCGGGGCGACTTTGTAAAAATCGCGGACGTCGTATCCGGCGTCGTTGAACGGCGAATCAAAACAGGGATTCATCCAGATCGCATTGCAGCCGAGCCATTGGATATAATCGAGTTTTTCGATCAGGCCGGGGATGTCGCCGATGCCGTCTCCGTTGCTGTCATAAAAACTCTGCGGGTAAACCTGGTAAAAGATCGCGTCTTTGAGCCATTTTGGTTCTGTCATGTCTGCTTCTTCCTTTAATTCTGCCGGCGATTTTTTTGTCATTATCTTACTGTAGCGGCCGAAGGGATTGTCGGCAAGGAAAGAATGAAAGCCGAATGATCGGGATTGATGAAACCGGCCGGCCGGTATACAATCGACGAAGGCCGTATATTAGAAGAGAAAGTATCTATGGCATACAGGGTTTTAGCAGATTTGATCGTAGGGGTTCATTTCGCATGGATTCTGTTTATGCTGTGGGGCTTCGCGGGGACGCTATATAGTGTGATTTGGCTGTATGTGCTGCGGAGGCGGTCTTTGTTTGGCGTTCGATTTTTGAATCGCTGGATTTTCCGGACGATTCACCTGGCGGGGATTTTGTTTGTGGCCCTGCTGGCGGCGGCCGGAAAATACTGTCCGCTGACGGTTTGGGAATATCAGCTTCGCCTTCGGGTTGATCCGACGCTTGAATATCCCGGTGCCTTTATCGCAAGCTGGATCGAGCGGCTGGTTTATCCGGATGTTCCTCCGCTGGCGATCGGCATTCCCACGGCGATGATTGCCGTCATTTCGTTTCTGGCGTATGTCTTTTGGCCGCCGAAACAGATCCGCTCTTTTTTTGGAAGAGGCCGCGGGCCTTCTTAGCTGTTCTGCGGGACCGTTACACCTTCAGTTTGGCGAATTTTCGTTTGCCGACCTGGATGATCATGCCGGTTTGGGGGGTGATTTCCTGGTTGGGGTCGGTAATTTTCCGGTCGTTGATTTTGACGCCGCCCTGCTGAATGGCGCGTTTTCCCTCGCCTCCGCTGGCGGCCAGTCCGCAGGCCAGCAGCAGTTTGGCGGCCGGGAGGGGCTGGGCGACGACGCTGACTTCGGGGATTTCGTCGGGAAGCTGACTTTGGGCAAAGACCTTGTCAAATTCCGCCGAGGCCGCCTCGGCGGCTTCCTTGCCGTAAAACTGCTCGACAATCATTTTGCCCAGCATGGCCTTGGCTTCCCTCGGATGGGTTTTGGCCGGGTCGGTCAGGTCTTGGATCGTCTCGGCCGGGACATCGGTCAGCAGGGTGAAATAATTTTCCATCAGTTCATCGGGAATGCTCATCGTTTTGCCGAACATATCCGAGGGCTTGTCCGTGACGCCGATGTAGTTGCCCTTGGACTTGCTCATCTTTTCTTTGCCGTCCAGGCCCACGAGAATCGGCATGGTGATGACGATCTGCGGGGGCTGGCCGTAAGCCCGCTGGACATCCCGCCCGACAAGATTATTGAAGGTTTGGTCGGTTCCGCCCAATTCCACGTCGCTTTGAATCGCCACTGAATCATAACCCTGCATCAGGGGGTATAGAAATTCGTGGGTATAAACGTCAATGTCCTGCTGCAGGCGGAGTTTGAAGCTGTCGCGCTGGAGCATTTGGGCGACGGTCTTTTTGGCGGCCAGTTGGATCAATTCCATCAAACTCATCTTTTCGAGCCATTCGGAATTGTAGCGGACTTCGAGGCGTTCGGGCGAGGTATCGAGAATCTTGCCGGCCTGGTCAAAATAGGTCTGGGCGTTTTCCTTGATTTGTTCGGGGCTGAGCATGGGGCGGGTAGAATTCTGGCCGGTCGGGTCGCCGATCAGGGCGGTGTAGTCGCCGATAATCAGGACGGCCTTGTGGCCTAAGTCCTGAAATTGCCGTAGTTTGCGAAGAACGACGGTGTGGCCGAGGTGAATGTCCGGGGCGGTGGGGTCCATCCCGAGTTTGGCTCTAAGCTGTTTGCCGCTTTGGGCCGCTGTAGTCAGCCGCCGGGCCAGATCCTCTTCTGTGAAAACCTCCACTGTTCCCCGTTTCAGCAATGCCACCTGTTCCGCAATATCCATCTGAAAATCCCGCTCTAAAGTACCTATTTTCTCAAAAACGCCACAGAAAGTCCGGATTATAGCAAAGCCCCCGGATTTCTGCAACCCCCGCGAATTTCAGGGATTGTTTAGCTGAATAATTTGAGGTACAGCCACGTTCCGTGTCCGATGACAGACATCGCAGGAATCAGCAGACAGGTGAAGGCTCCGGCCGGAGAGCCGGTGGTAATCGTTCCGGCCTCGCCAAACCGCGGCCGGCCGGGCAGGTCATCGAGCATCACAGCATACGCCGGTCGCATCGGATCATACAAAAGAAGCTCGGCTTGTTCGTCTTCAAGATCTTTCGTTTCGTGGGTCCTGGCGATGGCCTGATGTGTCTGTCCGTCTGAGGCGGCAAATTCAAACGTTAATTTGTAAACCGTCTTCTTGTTGACCCGTGTATTCGTGGGTTCTTTAGAGATCAGTTTTCCCTCGGCGAGTTGGCCGAAAGCAAGCAGATGAATTGCCTTGAGGCCTTTCCGGAAACCGTGACTAATGAAGACCAAGCCAATGGCCGGAAAGATGACCGGCATCAATCCGAACAGCCCTACGATGCCGCGCCGCATTCCCCGGATCCGGGAGGTTTTCGGGTGGCCCCGGGGAAATTCTATGAGGACATTTTTTTCGGCCTCAAGGGTGCCTCCACCGGTACAGTACGAAGTGCCTTCGTACAAATCATTTCCCCATGTGAAGGAGTATTGGTGTTCATAAACCGGGGTTCCTTTGCTGTGTTTCGAGCCGCCGACCGAGACGTTCGTTTTCCGGCTTGTCGTGATCGAGCCCTGCGCGGTTTCCAGTGTTCCGCGGAATACAAACCAGCTTGTCAGGTCCGCCTGGAGGGTAAAGAGCCATACAAAGATCATCCCAAACCCGAAAAAGAGCCATCCGAATTGATTTAAGAATCCGCCAAAGAGGATCCGCAACCGAATCAGCAGCGGTACTGTCCGGGGCCGCCCGGTCCATTGGAACTCACTTGTGACATTCCTCAGATCTTTGTTTTCCATGTTTTTGCAACCTTTTTCAAAAGGATCAGCAAGTACCATCCAATCAACAGCCCCCAGAAGACCAGGCAGATCAGTTCGATATCACGGTGGAGTTTTCCCTGGTTAAACAGATAGGCCTTCCGGATTGCTGTATGGATCGGGTTTTTTGTGTGGGGCCAGAAGATTTGCACATCGTAATGATAAACGCTGTCGATGACGATATGCAGCCAGGCCCCGAGCCAGCCGCCGGCGACCATCGGCCACAGCCGGGCCTTTTGCGGCAGGCCGATGAGCATCATGGCCAGTTCGCAGAGCCGGCGGAGGGGTTTGATGAAGCAGAAGGCGGCGCCGAGGGCCGCTCCGGCCGTCCCGCCGATCAGCAGGGTGTGGAGATGCCATAGCTGGTGGACCGGCCAGCCGGGGGCCAGATGATTGTCGGCAAGGACTTCGAGATCGATCAGGACATTGGCCAGCAGGAACATCGGCACATCCAGCCATCGGCGCAGCAAAAGCCCCACAAACCCGCTCGGTCCAATATGATACGGTGTATAGGGCATCGCCGCCGCACGCTCTACTTATCGATTGAGTTCTCTTTGGACATTCCTGTTGGGGATTGCCGAAAGCGGCCGCATTTCTCCGGCCGGTTTGGCTGTACTATAGCGGGTCGAAATGGAAAAGACAAGGACAGACGAGACAGGGAATAGGCCTTGCGGGAAGTTCCGTTTTTGAGTAGGATTTACGCAGACGGCCGAAGCGCGTGATTTGGAAGCCGTGTTCGAGAACGCAGGAAAGGAGTCTGTTTATGGATGTTATCAAAATTATTCTGGCGATCTTTCTTCCCCCCGTGGCCGCGTTTTTGCAGGTGGGTCTTGGGGCTCACTTCTGGCTGAATATTTTGCTGACGCTTCTGGGCGGTCTGCCGGGGGTCATTCACGCTCTTTGACTGGTGGTAAAAAAGAAATAGTCGGCGCGGTGTTCGGCT
This sequence comes from Phycisphaerae bacterium, assembly GCA_018433925.1. Lineage (GTDB taxonomy): Bacteria > Planctomycetota > Phycisphaerae > Sedimentisphaerales > Anaerohalosphaeraceae > JAHDQI01. Next base: position 8,051 of record JAHDQI010000245.1, read on the forward strand.
CGGCCGGCCGTGGGTTTTACACGAGGTCGTCCAGGGCGGTTTTCAGGATGGGCCTGCGAAATTCAAATCCGGCGGCCGAGAGTTTTTTCGGGACGGCGCGGGTTGAGCTGAGCAGAAGCTCGTCGGCCAGTTGACCGAACAGGATCCGCAGGGCGATGCGCGGCGCCGGGATGAGGGCCGGGCGATGGAGCGCGCGGCCAAGGGTTTTGGCAAATTCTCTGTTTGGCACCGGCTGGGGAGAGGTGACGTTTACGGGTCCGCGCAGCGTTTCGTTTTCCATGCAAAATACGATTGCCCTGACGGCATCCTCTATCGAGATCCAACTGGTCCACTGCCGTCCGCTGCCGAGCGGGCCGCCGAGTCCTTTGCGGAAGATCGGCCGCATTTGTTTCAGGGCCCCGCCGTCTGCGCCGAGGACCATGCCGAATCGCAGGTGGACCGTGCGGATGCCCGCCTGTATGGCCGGCTCACAGGCCGCCTCCCAGTCGCGGCAGACCTCGGCCAGAAAGCCCTCTCCGGCCGGCGAGGTTTCGGTGAGGATTTCGTCACCGGCGCTGCCGTAGATGCCGACGGCCGAGGCGCAGAGGAAGACCTTTGGCGCGGGGTTCAGATCGGCCAGGGTGCGGGCCAGAAAGCGGGTGGAGGAGATACGGCTTTCGCGGATTGTCTGTTTTTTGCGGCGGGTCCAGCGGCCGAAGATATTTTCCCCGCACAGGTGAATGACGGCATCGAGGTCATTCAGGTTGCGGTGCTGAATAAATCCTTTTGTGGGTTTCCAGGCCACATCGCCGCTGTGGGCTATGCGGTCGAGCCGGATCAGGCGATGCACTTCCTCCCCGCCCCGTCTCATTGCCGAGACCAGGGCCGCCCCGATCCATCCGGTCGCTCCGCTGATCAAAATTTTCATGCCGTTCCTTTTCCGTGTGCTCAGTATACCGCAAGAATACATCCGGTTCAATTCGGAAGCGGCGCGAGGCGGGGCCTGTACGGCCCCGTTCGTTTTTTCATGTATTGCTTTGTTCCGAGGGCGGGGTATAATGGTATGATGTACACTGAAGTTCAGCCCCTGACGACGTCCGACAATTTTTTCCAAATCGTATCGTATGGCTCCGAAAAGGGCCGTGGAAGGGCAGAAAACAAGTTCATTCAGGAAGGGAAACCAATGAAGACGTACTGGGTGTTGATGTTAATTGTTCTCTTGTTATGTCCGGTTTTTTTGGCCGGATGTGAGGACAGACAGGCCGCGCAGCAATTAGATACCATCAAGGAGCAACTGGGCAAGGTTAAAAACGAACTGGCCGCCGCGGTCGAGGAACGGGATCTTTTCAAAGGCCAAATGGAGACGCTTTCCGAGAATCTGGAAGAAGCCAAATCGAAATTGGACGAATGGAAAACCAAGGGCCAGGAATTGCAGGACAAAGTGGCTTCCCTGGCGGCCGACAAAGAAAAGGCCCTGGCCGATCTGAAAACCAAACTCCAGGCCGAGACCAAAAAAGCCCTCGAACTGGCCCAGCAGAACGAGAAACTGCAGCAGATGGTTGAAGAACTCAAGAGCAAACTGTCCGGGACCGGTGTAGACATACCGCAACTGCCTCAGATGTAATTTCTGTTCCGGCAGGGTAAAAAAGTGTGTATAAGCGGACCGGGTGTCCTGCAAAGGAGGAGGTGCGCCTAGTCAATGCCGGGGTTCTATCGAACCAGGCCTGCTGATTTGATGGAGTATTCCGAACTCGAATAACGCTGTTTTTTCCCACCAAAAGGCATTTCGCGATCAAAGAGCCCCTAAAAACCCGCTTTTTGAGAAAATAGGCAAAATATGATTGAAAAATACGTCCGAATATGATATAATAAGGTCTGTCTTAAATGGGGGTGCGAGGAGTAACTGATCGATGTGACTCCGAAACAGGAGGGTGTCATGTATTTGAAACCGGTGTTTATTTATCTATTTCTTCTTGTTTTTCTGCCCGTTCCCGCCGTTTTAGCCTCGTACGCCGCGATTGATGTGCAAGCCGCCTATGGCTCTTCCCTGGCGGATTCGGCCGCGGATCTTTCGTTCTCTGATGTTCTTCCGGCGTCCGGTTCTGCGCTGGCCGAGCTGGGACCGGATGATTATGCCGCCGGCAGCGCGACGGCCTATTCGGACGGCCGGATGGGCGTCAGCGGATTCAGCGAGGGCTTCAGCGTCTCCGGCGGCGGAGTTTCCGCCTTCAGTTCATCGGTCAGCTCGGCCGACTGGATGGTGGGGTCCTATACCCTGGCGGCGGGCACGCCGGTGCGGATCGGGCTGGAGCTGCTGATCGAGGGGACGCTTTATTCCGAGGCCGCCGGGTCGGTCAGTTCAGCGGAGATTTCGCTGCTTTATGACGGTCAGGAACGATACGGCGGGACGGTGTCGTTTGCTTATTCGGCCGGGCTGGATGTGAAGGGCGCGTGGAGTTATGGATTTTATTCGACCGGGAGCACCAGTTATATGGCGTATGAATACGGTGCCGTGGAGATCGATGCGGCGGTGGGCCAAATCATCAACCTGGCCCTTTTGCTTCAGACGGGGATTGATTGTGCGGCCGGAGCCGGGGGCGGGGCACGCACGGACTTTTCAAACTCCGCCTCGTACACCTTTACGTATTTTTTTGAACCGGACGCGGATCGCTCGGTGGATGCGTATCCGGTGCTGATTCCGGAACCGGCCTGCGGGCTGCTGCTGGCGGCCGGGGCCCTGCGGCTGCGGAAACGGTCTCAATGGGGCGGGCCCGTGAGCAGGCGGAAACGTTGATATTGCGTCAAAAAATGTTTAATCTCTTACGGCGGTTTGCCGATATCTGTGATAGTTTCGTGTTGATTTAAGCAAGAACGCCAAAACACCAAACAGCCAACAGGGCGAAAGAGGTATCAAAATGGCTCAATGTCCGTACCGGGAGAGTTGCGCATTTATGCGGGATGAGATGTTTTGTAAAATGCGCGGACTGATTCAGCGATTTCAGCAAACCTATTGTCAGGACAATTTCTCCGCTTGTGCCCGATATAAAGTGGCCTCCGTACTCGGCGAAGCGTATGTGCCTCAGCCGATGATTCCTTCGCAGGGGGACTGGGCGGCGCAGATTATCGAGGATCAGAAGGCGGCTTCGGTTCAGGACAAAACGTAGCCCCAAATCCATTTATTTTCGATAAAATCACCGAAAATTCCCAAAGAAAGCGCCCCCATTGGCGTTTGTTCGGGCCATCCCATGAGGATATACGATGGGAGCGGTCAAAATTCGCCGGTTCGGGAAAAAGCCGGTTGACTCATTTCAAATCTTCTATATATATAGATCATTTGTGTTGATGAGTTTAAAAGGAGTCCTTTATCACAGGAATCAGGAATGGATCCGTATATTTTGAATTTTACGCCAACGGGGATGATCCCGGTTCGGGAGATGACCCCTCACGTTCCCATTGAACCCGGCGAGATCATCGAGCAGACGCTCGAGGCGATTGAACTGGGGGCCAACATGATTCATCTGCATGCGCGCGACCCGCAGACCGGTCTGCCGACCTACAAAAAGGAACTCTATGCGGAGATCATCGGGGGCATTCGAAAAAAGGACAAGGATGTCGTTCTTTGTGTGAGCACCAGCGGCCGCAATTTTAATGAGTTTGAAAAACGATCAGACGTTCTCAATCTGAATGGGGAATTGAAGCCGGATTTCGGCAGCCTGACTCTCAGCTCGCTGAATTTTAACAACCAGGCCAGCATCAATACCCCCCGGATGATCCAGGACCTGGCCGGCGCGATGCTGGAGCGAACGATTCGTCCGGAGCTGGAGGCGTTTGATCTGGGCATGATTAACTATGCCAAGTATCTGATCAAAAAGAAGCTGATTCAGCCGCCGTATTATTTTAATCTGATTCTCGGAAACATCGCCTGTGCGCAGCCGAATCTGCTCAGTCTCGGGCTGATGATTCAGGAACTGCCGGATCAGTCGCTGTTTTCAGCGGGGGCTGTCGGGAATCCGCAGCTGAAGATCAATTTGATGTCTCTGCTGGCCGGCGGAGGCGTGCGTGTCGGGCTGGAGGATAATATCTGGTATGACGAGCAGCGCAGCCGGCTGGCTACCAACACGGACCTGGTTAAACGTGTTGTCCAGATCGGCAGCGAGCTGGGCCGAAGGCCGTACCGGCCGAAAGAGGCACGAAAGTTTCTGGGTCTGTAAGGCGTTTCCGGATGGAGGGTTCGCAAAAAATTCTGATTCTCGGCACGGGTCGTTACGCCCCTGTTCTGGCGGAGATCATTTCTGAAATTCCCGGCCTGGAGACGGCCGGTTTTGTGGAAAATCAGGATCGGCAGCGGTGTGGCGGGACGCTGCTGGGCCTGCCCGTTTACTGGATTGACGAGGCGGGCGCGCTGGCCGGAGATCATCTGGCCGTTTGCTCGCTGGCGACGACCCGCCGAACGGAATTTATCCGGCAGGCGGAAGAGGCGGGATTTGCATTCGCGACGATTATCCATCCTTCGTGCCGAATTCCCGCCTCGGCGTCAGTCGGCGTCGGCTGTGTGCTTGAGCCGGGGGTGATTTTATCCACCCACGCGCGGATCGGCCGCCATGTTCGGATCAATCGCGGAGCGACCATTGGGCATGATACGGAAATCGAGGACTATGTGACCATTCAGCCTGGGGTTCATATTGCCGGTCTGTGCCGGATCGGTTCCTGTGCCTACATCGGGATCGGGGCGGTGGTTCTGGATCAGATGACCATCGGCCGGGGCAGTCTGGTCGGCGCCGGCGCCATCGTCACGCGTCCTGTGGCGGATCGGGTTCTGGTCCTGGGAATGCCGGCCAAAGTGGTGCGGGAGAATATCGATGCCAAGTAAATTCTGCGCACGAGAGGTCAATAAACCGGCGGCTTTAGAGGCCGCCGAGGCCCTGTTTCAACAGAACCGGTTTCCGGAAGTATGTTCCCGGAAAGGAAAACTGCCCGGCCGTTATTCTGTTCCCTTTAACCAGGCGCATCTGACCGGTCGCGAGCTGACGTATCTGGCGCAGGCGGTAGCGAACCGGAATATTTCCGGCGATGGCTTTTTTACAGAGCAGGTCAGCCGATGGATTGAAACCTATCTCGGTTGTTCGAAGGTTCTGCTGACGACCTCCTGCACCCATGCTCTCGAACTGGCGGGACTTCTGCTGAATCTTCAGCCGGGCGATGAAGTGATTGTGCCGTCGTTTACCTTTGTTTCGACCGCCAACGCGTTTGCCCTGCGCGGCGCCGTTCCCGTGTTTGTGGATATTCGTCCGGATACGTTGAATATGGACGAAGCCCTTCTGCCGGAGCGCATTACCTCCCGGACCCGGGCCATTGTGCCGGTGCATTATGCGGGCATTGCGTGCCACATGCGGGCGATTCTTTCCATTGCCGAAAAACACGGGATTGCGGTGATTGAAGACAATGCGCACGGATTGTTCGGAACCCTCGATCAAAAACCGCTGGGTTCGTTTGGGCAGATGGCGTCGCTGAGTTTTCATGAAACCAAAAACATCACCTGCGGCGAGGGAGGCGCCCTGGTATTAAATGATCCGGCGTGGATTGAAAAAGCGGAAATAATTCGCGAGAAGGGAACCAATCGCAGCGCCTATTTTCGCGGACAGGCGGGGTGTTATACATGGAAGGAGATCGGCTCCAGTTATTTGCCGTCGGAACTGCTGGCGGCTTTTTTATACGCGCAATTTGAACAGGCCCGTGAGATTCAGCAGCGCCGGGAATGGATTTGGAAATATTATGAAACGCATCTTCAGGACTGGGCCGCCCGGCGAGGCGTTCAGTTGCCCCATGTGCCTGAGGCCTGCGCACCCGCCTGGCATATTTTTTATATGCTGATGCCTGACTCCAGGGAGCGGGACGGGTTGATTCGTCATCTGGAAAAACACGGGATCAAGGCCGTCTTTCATTACCTGCCGCTGCACAGTTCAGAGAAAGGAAAAACGTATGCAGCCGGTCAGCAGCCCTGCCCGGTGGCGGAAGACTGTGCCCGTCGCCTGATTCGGCTTCCGCTGTATGTGGATCTGACCGAACAGAACCTCGATATGATTATTCAGCGGATTCGGCAATTCTAAGCGAACGGTAATACCTCAGGCCGTCCCGTGTTCAAACGCGTTCTCCATGTGCTCCAGACTTGCATCCAAAGTCATCTCCTGCGTTACAAACTGTTGTGCCTGCTGTGTGATTTTTCGGCGGTCCGGTTCGTGGTTCAAAAAATGCAGGAGTCTGTCTGTCAGTACGTCGGCCGGCGCCTCGATAAAATGTTCGCCCTGCCGATAGGGACGGCAGTCTCCCCGAAACCCGGACGAAACCACCAGCGCTCCGCAGCTCATCCCGATGAGCAATCGCATGCCCGGAATCTCCCACGGCAGGCGAACGACATCGAGCAGGATTTTGGTGCGGTTGAGCAGCTCGGTGCGGGCCTGTCCCCAGCATGCCTCAGTGACGATTTTTAACCGGGCTCCGTGCCGGGGCAATTGGTCGCCCACGGAGGCCAGCAACGAGGCGCGGCGGCCTCGTTTTTTGTGCAGATGACCCAAAAACAGGACATCCACATCTCGCGGCTGAGATTTCAGCGGCCTGCCCCATTGTTCGTGCCATCCGACCGGGACATATTGTACCGGAATCTTCAGCCCCTCAATCACCCGGGCCCGCGACGGGGTGCTGGCAAAAATCCGATCCAGCCAGGGGTTTTCAAAATGTCTTGAAATTTGCAGTTGACGGTAGGTTATGTAAAACAAATCCCGCCAGTCCAGTTGGCCGCATGAGTAGCCGGCCTTCCGGAGGGCGGACTTTAAGAAAACCGCATGATATTGCCTGAACAGATTCACGAGCAGGTTTTGTTTGGGCCTGCTGCCGGCGCGATGCGGCGCCGTGAGTCGTTGCAGAAAAGACAGGCCGGACGGCAGGATTTCCGGCCAGTAACAATGGGCCATGGCGTATTCCCGGCGGCCTTTCCGAACGATCAGTTCGGCCGGGCCCAGCGGCTCGAGGAACCACAGGGCCGCCGGCGGCCGGGAACCGGACCGACCGCGAAACGCCGCGTCAAACTGTTCCACAATACTCATATCTCCGAGCAGGAGCATCCGGTCGGCATCGAAGAGGTCGCCGGCCGGCGCGTGATAGACGGCGCATTGGATGCCCCGCCGCCGCAGGACATCCGCGATCATCCCGGAGAAGGATTGATACAAATGATGGGATGAACAAAGTATATGATATTTCATGCTTGTGTCCTGTTTGTTTCCGGGTTCAAAGACAGACGACCCGGGAGGTTATATCCGCAGGGCTCGGCGATGTCTAACAGAATTTCTCAGCAGGCATCCCCGTCCCTGCCGCCGCGGCTCAGCAACGTCTCGCTTCTTCGGCAATCAGCGCCGCGATGTAGAGCTTGCCGGCCTCCTGGATGTTGCTTCCGAAAACAATTTCTCCTTTATCGTCCTGGATACAGATGCCCTTCATGGGTACATCATTCTGTGAAACGCCGGACTGTTTCAGGAAGACCCGGGAGTCCGGACCGTATGTGAAGGCCCGTGTCCAGCCGATGGGGCCGATCCCGAGGAAGACGGTTCCCAGGCCGTTTTCGAGCGTGATGACCCACTTGCCCAGCAGGCACATGAAAATGCTGAAGAGCAGTACGAGGGTTCCGAGCAGAAAGGGGATACCGAAAAGCATCTTGCCCCAGTCGATATTGCCTTTCAGCAGCGGCTCGATGTAAAGACCCCACATACTGATCCCGGACCAGAGGGCGGTAAACGGGATCAAAAATAAGACGATGGGGGAGATTCGTTTGTACACGATGGTTTTGCGTCCGGGATACAGTTCTTCGACGTGCAGGTGCCGGGGCGGATCATTCAGGGTTCGGCGCATCAGGGCGCCGCTTTCGCGAATTAAGGAAAATGAATGCGTTCGGCCGCATCCCCGGCACAGGGCAATGTCCGTGGAGACATTGACATCCTCCAGCGGAATCCGTCGGCTGCAATTCGGACAAATCAGTTCTTCCGGCACTTCAGAATCCTCACAAGACAGTAATTGAACCGGATTATATCCCGCTGGCTGTGGCTTGCAAGCAGTTTCCTTCTTGCGCGGAGGCCGGATTTTTAGATGTCTTTTTTGTCGTTCTATGGTTCGAGCGATGTCAGCCAGTTGGCCGCAAAGACCGCCAGATCCTCCAGATTGACGCGGCCGTCCGGCGGGTCCGGCGCTACATCCGGCGGCCAGCCCTCGACCTTGGCTGTCCACTGCGCGGCCAGAACGGAGAAATCATCCAGGTTGACGGTTCCATTGATATCAAAATCGCACAAGTTCCAGTGTGTTCCTTCGCCGGTGAGCAGTACCTGACCTTCCATGTAGGCCTGTATGGTGACCGTATCCTCGAATTGCCCGGTCTGCTGCGGAGCAAAACTCACGGTGAAATTGCGGACCTCGCCCGGCTCCATATTTACAGGGAAGGTGCTTCCGATGGGATATTTTCCGCCCTCCAGATTCAGGATAAAATGCAAATCATTGGTGTGGGTGACCCCGCTGATCTTCATCGTCGCCTCTCCGGTATTGGCGATATCAATCGACAGTTCCGTCGAGGCCGTCGTGATCTGCCGGGAACCGAAGTGGTGTTCCGTCGGCCAGACGACCAGTTCCGGCACCGGAACCGGCACGCCCGTCCCTTCGAGCAGGGCGCTGGCTTCTGCAAAGAAAGGACTGTTTGCATAGGCGTATAGAACCGAGTCAAAATCGCCCGTTTCCATCGGGGTAAATATCAGGCCGACCGAGCAGCGCTCGCCGGGCGGCAGCGAAAAAATCTTGATGCTCGGACAGGCGCCTGCGTACGGTGAGGGCACGATGTGGAAATTATCCGTATCAGTCACCAGGATGTCGTTGGTGGTGAAGGTGTAGGTACTTGAATTATTCTGGATTGTAAAAGGCGCTGTTGCTGAGGTCTGGCCGACAATCACCTCGCCGAATCCTTCCCAGTTCTTCGGCGGGATCCATTCGAGATACGGTCCGGGCACGGCAAAACACGATCCGTGCAGATCCACGGTTATCACCGGCCGGTCCGGGTCATCCGAGGGAATCGAAAG
>JAHDQI010000069.1 GCA_018433925.1 Phycisphaerae bacterium
GCCAAGAGAACGGGGCAGACGGCTGCGAAAATACGAGCCAAAGCAGGCATCTTGATTATCACTGTAAAAACCAACACGCCGAGAAGACAAAACGCGGATAATCCCAAAGTAATTTTATAAATGATAGACTTTATCAGCAGCGTCATGTGTACTCCTAAAGGTTTTCAGTTACACATCCTCACAAATCACTATCAAGAACGCAAAAAATGGGCAAATTGCCTGCCTCCTTTCTCGCCATAGCAAGAGATTTTATTTTAATACAGTTGCCAAATGCTCAATCGCAAGTCTCGGACTGGCAAGTACCGGTACTGTCATTGTATCAGCCGGAAGCGCAGTAACTGCGCAGGCCATGGAGGCCTGGGCCAAAACGATTACATCGACCCTGCCGGCCAGTTCGAAGATGCCATTGGTTACAATTTTATCATGGACGGCTGTATCGCCCGCCAGGACCGCTTCAAAGGCACCTTTGCACAATTTTGCCGTAACTTCGAGGTTATTTGCTTGTTGTCTCTGGATGAGATCAACGGTAGGATTCAAAGTGGACGGCAGAGTGGCAATGACACCGATCCGCCTGCCGAGTTCAATCGCCTTTCTTACCATGGGTTCGTCGACCCGTAGTACCAAGGTATCGACCAATTCGCGCCCGATTTCGGTTCCTTTACCAACGGAGGAGCAGGTAACCAGGATGGCGTCTGTACCTGTCTGGTCGGCGGACAGGATATGATTTACCACACGGCGAGCAGTCGGCTTGGTCAGGCAGCCATCTCGGATAATATCTTTCAGCAGGCTCTCATCGACCATGTGTATCTGTTCGATATCGGCCAGCAGCTTCCGACAGAGTTCACTAAAAACAGGGATCATAACGTTTGAGGTATGGATTAAGGTCAGTCGTTTTTTCTTCATGAGTCTCTTCTCTTAAGGGTAGTGTGGGCGGCAGTTACGATATCTTTTACGCCGATGCCGTAATAGTCCAACAAAGACTCCGGATTGCCGGAACGGGTATAAAGATCCTGTATACCCAATCGTTTAATATAGGCGGGGCATTCTTCCGCACTCAACTCGGCAATCGCACTGCCCAGACCGCCGATGATGTTGTGATCCTCAATGGTTACGGCTGCGTTTGTTTTCTTTAACAGCGTAACAATCCCTTTCCGGTCCAGGGGCTTGAGAGTATGAACATCCGCCACGGTGGCTTTGATCCCTTCCTTGCTTAGAACTTCGGCTGCCAGCAGAGCACGATTGGCCACAAAGCCGGCTGTAAACAGGATGATGTCTTTGCCGTGCTCAGCGAGGATACGGATCCTGCCCAGTTCAAAAGGAATCTCTTCACAATCCACGACCGGATCACGACCACTGCCGATGCGCAAATAGGCCGGACCTTTGACCTGATGAATTGCGCGTGTGGCATGTCGTACCTGGTCTGCATCGGCCGGAACCACTACGGTAATGCCGGGAATCGTGCGCACGATGCCAAGGTCTTCAAAGAACTGATGAGTTACGCCTTCACGTTCACCGGCCCCGATTCCGCCGTTGGCGCCAACCAGCTTGACATTCAGCCCGGGATAGGCCACAAAAGTCCGCACCTGTTCGCAGGCTCGCATTGTAATGAAACCCGCATAGGTTGCAACGAAGGGAATCAATCCGCAGGCAGCCAGACCCGCGGCACAGTCCACGGCATTTTGTTCCGCAATACCTACGTCAATAAAGTGATCTGGATATTTCCGGATAAAGTCCTGGCCCTTGACCACCAGCACCGAATCGGCACAAACCAAAACTGCCTTGGGATCCTGTTCCACTAATTCGATCATTGTTTCGATAAATGCAATGCGGGTATTTCCTAAGGAAGTCATAGGCAAGGGCCTCCTAAATGGCGCATGGCCTCTCGATATTCTTCTGTTGTGGGAACCCGCTTGTGCCAGGAATTGTCACCCACCATAAAAGGAACGCCTTTCCCTTTGACGGTATGGGCCTGAATGACTGAGGGTTGATCGGTACATGCCTGGGCCTTTTCAATCGCACTCAGAATCTGGCTAAAGTCATGGCCATCAATTTCCTGACAGTGCCAGCCGAAGGCCGCCCATTTGGGCAGGATGGGATACAAACCGCTGACCTTGTCCACAGGGCCACTGCTCTGGATTCCGTTATTGTCTACAAATACAATCAAGCGACCGGCTTTGTACTTACTGGCGGTCATTGCCGCTTCCCATATCACGCCCTCCTGAATTTCACCGTCCCCGGTAATCACATAGGTGAAGTAGTCATGCCCCGTAAGGCGTCCGGCCAGAACCATCCCCAGACCGATAGAGACACCATTGCCCAAGGAACCGGCGGTGCTGTCGATCCCGGGGGTTTTATTCATGTCGGGATGCCCTTGCAAGTGAGACTCCAGGCTGCGCAGGCGGGGCAATTCGTCGCGGGAGAAATACCCTTTGCGTGCCAGGGCGGCATAGAGGGCCGGGCAAGCGTGCCCCTTAGACAGGACAAAACGGTCACGATCCGGTTTTTCCGGATGTTTGGGATCCACGTTCATGACTTCAAAATACAGGGCCGTGATCATGTCGGTGACCGAGAGCGATCCCCCCGGGTGACCGTCCCCGGCTTTGTGGATCATGGTGATGATATCGATTCGAATCTGGCAGGCAATTTCCTCGAGTTCGCCGATACGATCATGCACATTTCTGATGGAATGCTGTTTTTTTATCATGTTCCTATTCCCTTTCGAACAGACTAAGTTGAGTACTACTTAGTCCAATCTATTGATACTTTTCATTCACATGCCTCCCTTTGCCCCTTGATTTGAGCCATAAAGTTCCGATCAATCGGATAGAGGATCAGAATCGGCAAGGCCAGCAGCATCACAACCGGCCCGGTCGTAAAAGTAATCATTGCGAGGTTACGAATAACCCCTTCCGTCTGGATTTCCTGTCCGGAAACATATCCAGCCCAGTTCATTAAGTAGCCATTGACGTACATCCCCAGCGCCATTGCAAACTTAAGCACAAAGCTGAACACGGCCGAATAGCTGCCATCCTTCAAAACGCCGGTTTTGTGTTTGTTAATTTCGGAGACATCGGCAATCATCGAGGTGGCTAACGGGATCAGCATACCACATCCTCCCCACCACATGCCCTGGAAAATGCCAAACGTAATAACGGAGATTGGCAGATTGAGTTTGCCGATTTTCCAAACAGTTTCCGGCGGCAGAAATCCGCCCAGAAAGATAATCCAGAGCATCACATTGCCAAGGATACAGAAAAAGAGCCCGGCGTATCCGGCCGGTTTCTTATCATATTTGCGAACGAGCTGAGCTTGCAGCAATGCCCCCAGGCCAAAGGCCACCATACCGCCTCCGTGAACAAAGGTTTTTTGGGCCGCCGTAAATTTCATAAAGTCAACATAGGTAAACATTTGGACTTGAGCGACCAGCATCATGCCCCACTGAGCAATCCCGATAAACACAAAAACATATAGAGCATACTTATCCGATATCGTCTGAAGAAAATCCGAGAAGAATGATTTGAGATTATTGTGAGTTTCCATGTTCCGAGTATCGGTCGCATATCGGCGGGTAAAAAACACACAATAAAGAATTAAGAGAACTGTGGTGATTGTTAAAATAACGCTCATGTTGAAGTAATTGGAAGCAATATTGGTTCCATCCAAGCGGCTGCCGTCCTGATTGATCTGATCCGGAAAGAACAGGATCCAGGCCATGGCGCCAAAAAAGAAATTGACGACCTGATTGACAAAGTAACGGACACTCTGCAACTTGGATCGGCCTTCATACTCCGGGCAGACTTCAAATCCCAATGCGGTATAGGGCACTAAAAAAACTGTCACGGCGGTCCGAAAAATCAGGTTAATAACCATCAAGTACCAAAACAGAAGGGTTGGTTGTTTGAAAAAATCAGGTACAAACCACAGGAAAAAGAAAGAGATTGCCAAAGCCAGCCCGCCCAATAACATGTAAGGATGACGCCGGCCGTAACGGCTTCGGGTATTATCCGTTAGATGTCCCATAATCGGATCGGAAATGGCGTCCCAAAGCAATGTCAGACCTAATGCCAAACCTGCATTTTTAGCGTCCATCCCCAACACTTTCGCGTAATACAGCATGGCAAAATTGGCAACTCCGTTCATCGAAATTGAAGTGGCGCCTTCACCGATGGAATAATTGATGATGTCTCGTAATGACGTTGCTGATTGTCTTTGACTCAATGGCATATCTTGTATTCCTCCTTGTTTTGTCTGCTTAATAGAGAGGCAGCCAGACTGCCATCTCGACTTGGCCGCGATTGCCCCACGCAAAATAAGGAATCAATCGAATAGTCAACTCTTTGGGTTCTTTTTTAGAGACTTCTCGATAAAGAGTATCCTGCCACGGATCTGTAATCTGATGTACGGCCTTGCCTTCCAGCACGGCAACACCCCCCAGCAAATTCGGATCATATCGGCTCAATAATTTCGAATTTCGCCTGAGTGCGATGTCCGACAGTGTAACATCAGTCGGCAGGTCAGCCGATTCCAGGCAATATACGATAGGACCACGTTTAACTGCGATCTGGTTGCGTACCTCCTCAACCAAAGGATTGGCTTCGATTAGCTGAATGGGCATCGGCAACTCGAGCTGAATATGATCGCCCGCCCGCCAGCGGCGATGAATCTTAAAATACGAATGAGGATGAACCGCTTCATCGACCAATTCGCCGTTCAATCGTATACGCGGCTCTTTCACCCAGCCGGGAATACGCAAAAATAAAGACGCCCTGTCGGCAGGGGCTTGTTCCATTGTTATATCAATCGTTCCGTCCCAGGGATAGTTTGTTTGTTGACGCAGTTTGATCTGAGAGCCGTTTGCCAACTGTGTATCCACGGCGTTACCGCCGTAGAGGTGCACATACAATCCTTCTTCTGAAATACTGTATGTAAAGCTTGATGCTTCAGCAATCATGCGCACGGTATTGGGGGGGCAGCAAAAACAACTGATATAAGGTTCACGCTGTCGAGACCAACGCATTTCAAACGGCGGCTTGTCCACAACCTTTAGCGGATTGGTGTAGAAGAAATTTATTCCATCGAGACTAATGGTTGACATGACACCATTATAAAATGCTAATTCCAGGATGTCCGCATATTTGACCTCGGCTGTGATGTCGAGCATCCGCTTGTTAAAGAGAACAAAACCAATGGTTGCACAGGTTTCATTGTACGCAGTCAGATTTGGCAGTTGATAGGCTCGGCCATACGCCTGATGCACAAGCTGTATGGCTTCATGATCTTTGGAACAGTCCGGCGAGGCGCCGTCATAAAGCGCTCCTGTGGCGCCGGTGATATACATTTTCCGGAAAACAATGTCCTGCCAGATGCTTTCCAGGGGCTTCCATACTTGGGCACGGCCGGTTTCTGCGTAAATATCCGCAGCGCCGGCGTATAAATAATTTGCACGAACTGCGTGGCCGACGGCCTCGCGTTGATCGTAGAAGGGAATACGATCCTGGTTATGGTCCCTTCCTTCTTTCACCATTCGGCGAATATCAAGGAGGCCTTGCGCAAGTTCGAGATAGTTGGGCTCCTGTGTGATACGATACAGATCGCAAAGACCCATATAATGAGAAGGGCAAATTGCATTATTCGCCAGGTTGGCCGGTTGGGTTTGATAGACTTGGTACAAATAATCCGCGCTCTTGCGGGCCACCTCAAGCAGATTCTTTTTGCCTGTGGCCTGATAATGAATACAAGCACAGGTCATCAAATGTCCCATATTATAGGTCTCAAAGTCCATCCTGTTTTGGAACTCTGCGTTTTGTACTGACTGGTTTTTTTCGGCGATAATCACCGGCGTATGGATATAACCATCCTCTCGCTGTGACTGCCTGATCACGTCGATGATGTTGTCCATTTGCTGATTCAGCTTTTCATCTTTTGTCACAACGTAGGTAAACGCGGCTGCTTCGAGCCATTTATAAAAATCGCCGTCGTGCCACTTGGGGCCGCGATGCCGCCCTTTTTTAAGTTCAGCGGCGACCAGAAAATTGTCATAGGAGTGACTGATTTCGGGGCTTTCCAGAAGACGCCACATATTGGGGATCATGACTTCGTGGCAGACTTTAAAGCGGTCCGCCCAAAATCCCTGAGTCCATCTGACATCGTCAATACGTGTGTTTGTCAGCTTTGCATAGGGAGAAATTGATATCGCATGCATCTTATCTTCAGCGGACCAGACAGATACAACGTTCAGGCAAAATGCTGTATACAGGATACAAGCGAATAATTTTTTATTCATCGTTAGAACTCCGGGCCGATGCGGCCAATTCCTTGTTTGTGTTTGCCGGGCAGGGACTAAACCTGAGTTTCAATTCGGCAGATTCCGGATTGATCTCATAACATGGCAGTACCCCGGGACCACAACTGCCATTGCCCAGACCGCTGTGTCGGGCATCCAGTGATAAAACGACCTCTTTGCGACGAGTCAGCTCATAGGTGTGTTGGGCCTGATCGAGGTCCTGCGCTGTATAATGAAGGGCCGATGCGGCGATGGGCTGGTCCGGAACGACAAGCAAACCCTTGCCATTAGAATTTGTCAATGAAAGCCAGCGGACATCCGTTTTCGTGCCGGTTTCCTGGGGCCGAGGGTAGGGAATATATTGTTCATCTACCGGGCCCGACCAAATCCCCATCTTTGCAGAGCGATAACGATCCGGATAATTTTCATGCGGTCCTCGTCCATACCAGCGAAAGTTGTTGTATTCATTCGCAAGATGCATTACGACGCCCAGACGCGGCAGAGGCGGCAGTTGGCCGAAAGGTTCGAAACGGCTGTCCATGTGGATTGTCCCGTCTCCAAAGACAGTCCAAGTGGTGTAAACTCTTAATCCTGTATCATTCGATGTGGCGCTGACTGCTGTGATTTCAAGTTGGACGTGATTGGCTTCAGAATGACTGATTTGAAAATGTTCGATTTTTCGAGTTAATGAATCCAGGCCGGCCTGCTTCCAATCGTAGGCACGCCCTTTACCAAATGCCTTGTCGTTGCTGGTACTCGCACGCCAGATTTGCAGGATTGGCCCCGAAGTGCCGTTTGGAGCCCGAGCCAGTATTTCTTTGCCATCATAGATCAGGGAAACCAAAGTACCCTCAGAGCGGCTGAACACGACGATAAAAGTACTGCCCATGATGTTCACGGTATCCTCTTTTTCAAGAACGGTTATGTCCGGCAGGACATTGAGGTTGACCTTACTCGCAGGGTTTTGCGGACTAAGCAGTATTTGCTCAAAAGCGACTTCATGACCGATGCCGGCCCAAAGCGTCTTCTGTTTCAGGTGAAAACTGAGTTGCAGCCAGATTTCTCCTTGTTTGTCGGCCTTTTTCATTTGAGGCAGCGGCAGATTCACATCCCTTTGTTCACCGGGAGCAAGATCAATACGATCTAATATACCCGATTTCCATTCGATGCCGTTACGGATAAGTGACCATCGTGGCTGGAGTGTATTCAGATTCGTAAAAGCATATAAATTTGTTAATCGTACGGATCCTGTGGGGCCTTGAAGATATTCGATACGCACGGGCTGATAGACTTTTTTGACTTCCTGGATTTTCGGTGTCAGTGTGCGATCCGCAAAGATCAATCCATTGAGACAAAAATCCTTTAAATTCGGTTTCTCTCCATAATCTCCGCCGTACGCCATATATTCCTGGCCGTCAGCCGTGAACGTTCGCAATCCCTGATCAACCCAGTCCCAGATAAAGCCGCCGATCATCCTGGGATTTGAATATATCTCATCCCAGTATTCCTGCAGATTGCCAACAGCATTGCCCATAGCGTGGGCGTATTCACATATTAACACAGGACGGTTATCACGAGTATCTTCTGCAATCTGGAGAATTTTCGGCCAGCGTTTATCGCGTTCGGAATCGTACAGGTCTTTGGTTCGCGGGTACATTCGACTAATCACATCCACGGTTTCCGGATCACGGGGATCATTTTTATCTTGTGCATCGGCCTGAGCCCCTTCATAATGGATCGGTCGGGTTGGATCCATATCACGAATCCACGCGGCCAGGGAAGCAAAATTCGGTCCGTATCCCGCTTCATTACCCAGCGACCAGAAAATAACAGAGGGGTGATTTTTATCTCGCTGGACCATGCGAATACCGCGATCCAGAAAAGCGCCCGCCCATGTTGGATCGTTGGCCAAATAACCTCGAAGTCCATGTGATTCAATGTTGGCCTCATCCATTACATACAGGCCGTACTCGTCACACAGGTCATACCAGCGAGGATCATTGGGGTAATGAGAAGTACGAACGGCGTTGATATTGAACTGCTTCATCAGCGTAATATCCTGAACCATTCGCTGCAGTGGCACGGCACGCCCGGAATCGGGATCGTGTTCATGTCGATTGACACCGTACAAACGAACCGGTTGGCCGTTGACGAACAACCGGCCGTTTTCAATATGGACCCGGCGGAAACCGACACGGCAGGAGACGGCTTCTACAACCGCCTGTCGATCATTTTTCAAGGTCAAAACCATCGTATAAAGCCAGGGAGTTTCAGCCGTCCATTTTTGGGGATTCTCAACGAATCCATTCAGCCATGAAAATTCGGCGGGCCCTCGTTGAGGCGTTCGTTTATTCAGCAGATCGTCACTATAATCGGGATTCAGAATATCATCGGCCTTGCAGGTTAAGGGCTCATTCCAAACCGTTTCGCCGGCCGGATCATACAATTCGGCCTGCACGGTCCAACCTGTTATATCCTGATCGCCGCTGCGCTGCAGCTTGGGATTGATCCGTATCTGTGCATCCCGGTAATAGGAATCCATCTCGGTACGCACGGCAAAATCGGCAATCCTCACATCAGCCGTGCAGTAAAGCAGCACATCCCGATAGATCCCGCTGAACCGCCACATGTCCTGATCCTCAAGATAGCTTCCGTCCGAATAACGGTACACCTCGACCGCCAGCGTATTTTGCCCATCCTTCAGGGTGGGTGTTATCTCAAACTCAGCCGGCGTCATGCTGCCTTGGCTGTAACCAATCTGAATGCCGTTAAGCCAAACATAGAAAGCACTTTTAACGCCGGCAAAATGCAGAAAAACACGTCGGCCTGCCCATTCCTTGGGAAGCGTAAAAGTTCGGCGATAGGAACCTACCGGGTTGCGATGGTGATAGGTCGTCCAGTCCTTTTGGGGAATGCCGGTGACACGCGGCGGATCGACTTTGAAGGGATATTGCGAGCTCGTATAAATGGGGATGCCGTAGCCGTGCATTTGCCAATTGGATGGAACGGGAATTGTATCCCACGAGGTAACGCTGTATTCGGGCCGAAAAAAGTGCACCGGACGTTCCTGGGGATTGGGTGACCAATGAAACTTCCATTGTCCGTTCAATGACAGGCGATAAGGAGAAAGTTCAGGAATACACTTTCGAGCCATTGTTTCATCGGGATATGGAATAAACGTTGCGCGGGCAGGCAATCGGTTGCACTGGAAGACCTGCTGGTTTTCCCACTCCACCGGATCCAGGGTCACCGAATGCCGACTCATCCGGCTGCAACCGGCCATAAGGCAAGTCATCATAAGCGGACCTGCCCAGCCCTCTAATACGAATGGGATACGATTCATTCTCTGTCTTTCGCTGTATCGGTGTAGATACTTTTAAATTGGTAATGTCCCGCAGGAACATGAAAAACGGCAAACTGACCGTCCCGTCTCAGTGCTTGAATAGCCGTTATTGTTTCAACAGGACTGCCGCTTTCCTGAATGGACGTCCCCGGATCGCTGGGGATATACACACGGGCAGATGTGTTTGCAGGAATTGTAATATCATATGTCAGGGTCGCGCCCTGTCGCTGCCAACGGCTCTTAATGCGTCCATGAATCGAGTCATACTCTGCCCCGGCATAAGTAAGTCCTCCGCCGGGATAGGGCCGAAGAAGAAATTGTTTGAATCCGTTGATCTGAGGATCAAGTTCGATCCCTGCGGCGTAACGATAGAGCCATTCACCAACCGAGCCCAGAGAATAATGATTGAAGGAATTCATTTGCGGATTGAAAAATCCCTCCTCTTGGGTCCATCCGTTCCAGCGCTCCCAAATGGTAGTGGCTCCGTGCAGGACAGGATACAGCCATGATGGATAGTCTTTATTGAGCAGTAAACGCCAGGCCACATCACAGCGCCCGATATCAGTGAGGACAGGATTCAGGTACTTGATGCCGAGAAAGCCCGTGCTTAAGTGCCAGTCGAGGGATTTAATATTTTCGATAAGGAAATCAGCGGCAGACTTTCGAGCTTCTTCCGGGAGCAGATGAAAGGCAAGCGCTAATAAATACGCCGTCTGTGTTTCGACAGCGAGTCTGCCGTTATTCAGCAGAAATTCTTTTTGAAAGGCCTTTCGAATCCGTTCAAACAGGGCTTCAAAACGGAGGGCCTCCTCCTTTTGTCCAACGGCTTTTGCCATGCGTGATAATTTGGCGGCATCATCGGCCCAATAAGCGGTTGCCAGCAGTGTTTTCATCGGCGATTGCGTACGAAATGTCGTATCGGAGGGGATGCATAGCCAATCGCCATAGTTATTGCCCAATTCATTACTTCGGATGCCGTTCGGATTGGTCCGTTCAATATAGTCCAGCCATGCAACCATTGCCTGGAAATGGCGTTCGATGATTTGTATGTCATCGTAAACTCGCCAGAGCATCCAGGGAATGAGGATCCCGGCATCAGCCCAGCCGGCGGCCCCTCCCAGTCCATCCAGCCCGACATAATTTCCATCTTCACACAGACGAGGAGCGGTATCCGGGAAGATACCCTCGGGTGTCTGGGCGTCTTGGACATCGATCATCCATTTACTGAAGAAGGCAGCAACATCCATATTATAACTGGCCGTCCGTGAAAAAACCTGTGCATCTCCCGTCCAGCCCAGCCGTTCATCACGCTGCGGGCAGTCGGTTGGGACACTAAGAAAGTTATCCTTTTGACTCCAGAGGCCGTTGAGCCAAAGCCGGTTGACATGGGAATCTGAACAGTCGAATGTTCCGGCCGACGGTACGGACGAATGAACAACACAACCGGTGACTGCCCCGTCCGGAGGTCGAGCGTCAAGGCCGGTCAGTTCGACATATTGGAATCCATGAAATGTGAAACGGGGCTGCCATGTTTCCTCGCCTCGACCGCTTAAAATATAGATATCGGTGGCTTTTGCGCGACGCAGATTTTCGGTGTAGAGCGAACCATCGGGAGTTAAGCGTTCCCCGTGCCGAAGAGTAATCCGTGTGCCGGCCGGACCGTGGATTTTTAATCTGACCCAGCCGGTGATGTTCTGCCCGAGATCGTAGATCCAGACGCCCGGCGAAGGTTCATGAACCGAGACAGGCTCTATGGTTTCGATGATTTGAACAGGCTCTGATCGCTGGGCAACCAGGGGGGCTTCCGGCGGGGTGAGTGTGCGAACATCTGACCAGGCGTTGTCGTCATAGTCCGGCTGATCCCAGCCGGAAAGTTCACAGCGGGCGTCATAGATTTCACCCATCATAAAATCTGATGACAGGATTGGACCGGCCGTGCATTTCCAGGATTGATCGCTCGTGATAGTCTGGATTGAGCCGTCAGCCAGTGTGATCTCTAATTGAACCAGCAGGCTGTTTACAAGTCCGTAACGCCCGCGTGTTTCCTGCCATCCGACATAACCGCTATACCAGCCGTCACCCAGAATAGCGCCGAGTACATTGTTGCCGGGCTGAATCATTTCAGTAACATCGTAAGTCCGGTAGTGAATACGCTTATTATAGTCGGTCCATTCCGGCGCAAATAGATCCTTGCCTATACGACGGCCGTTCATGGACAGCTCAAATAAGCCGCGAGCGCTTGCATACAGAGTGGCCTTCTTGACGGCGTTATTTGTCGTAAAATTTTTGCGGAACCACCCCGGAGTTCCCGGCTCCGTAGTTGTGGACTTTATGGCGTGTTCAGCGCGTTGAAGAGAATCAGGATTTGCGGTGATCCAATCAGCAGTCCAATCATTTTCTTTTAACAGGCCCATTGTCCAGAATGCCGGGTCAGAAAGAACGGGGACTCCCTGTTGATCCCAAATTTGAACCTGCCAGTGACAGGGTTGTCTTGAAGTCAAAGGCATGCCTTCATAGCATATATGCACGGAGCGATCGTCTTCAATGCGTCCGCTATCCCATAAATCGCTTTGGCCTGCGGCAAGAAGTTCTGGGGCAGAGGCCACACGCACGCGCCGGGCAGATTGATATGTACCCTGGCGATCCGATTCAATGATCCAGCTTAATCGGGGGAGAGATTGGTCAATCCCCAAAGGATTGACCAAATATTCACAGCGTAACCGTGTAACTTTTATTGTCGCGCTCAAATCTTTTCCTCTTGCTATACCTATAACCAGAATCGGGCATGGTGCTCCCTCGTAATCCAGAAAATGACTGTGGCAACCTAACTTTAGCAAACGAATACTTGCAAACCATTATACCCTTCAAAAAGAAAAGAGTCATGCCTGTATTTCTGAAAAAAAATGCCACATCCTTGGAATCGCAGGGATGCTATAGTTTGGTTATAGATTACATTTTCTACGGCTATTGGCTGCAGAGAAATTTGGTGAATATGAAAAAACGCTTTTACAGTCATTAAATTTCCTTAATCACCTTCGGGTTTATGATTATATCAATATAGGCGATATCCATTCCTTGCCTTATACGGGGGCCTTAAGGTTCATTTTTTATTGTCTATATCGCGTCTGCCTGGAAAAGGAATTCATGGGATTGGCTTCTTGGGTCCGATTCTCTCCGGGGGGGGGGCAGGAAGTCACCATATCTCTGCTGCAGAAAGAAAGGAAAAACTATATTTTTCGGTAAAAGTCAAAAATTGACCTCGACCGGCTGGCTGATATAGCAGAAAAGGCATTGCTTTGCGCAAAATTGCTTTATATGTTGCGCAAAATTGCTTTTGCGGGATATTTTTAAAGAAATATATATAAGAATATGATAAGTTATTTCCTTAATATGACGAGATATGACTGTTATTTTTTTCTATAATGGGTAATAATGTGGAGTGCCTGTAAGAATCTGAGTATATGAGACTTGATTAATCGTCTCATTGAATGATATAATATAGTGTATGAAGAAGATTATTTTTGAGGGAATACTGACATGTTAAATAATTTTACTTCAAGGTGCGGCTGTTTAAGGAAACGCTCACGAGTAACAAGGGCTTTCACACTGATTGAATTATTGGTTGTGATTGCCATCATTGCCCTGTTGCTTTCGATTATAATCCCATCTGTAAATCTGGCCAAGCGTAAAGCGGCCTCTGCCGTCTGCTTGATCAATGTAAAGAATTTGTCTCTGGCGTGGTACTCCTACCAGGAAGCCAATGACGGCCGCTTGGTAAATCCCAACACCACCAATGTGGATATTCATGGAACTCATGATGATGCTAAATACATCGGCTGGGTTGTAAATCCGATCCGGCAAGATGGAACCATGTGCAATGGGGGAGAAGGCCCCCTCAATCCCGTTACAGACGAGGATGAAATTCGAGGTATCGAAAAAGGCGCATTGTATCCGTATTTGGAAGCCCCGGACGTCTTTCATTGCCCTGCCGATAACCAGCGAAAAAGCAAAATTGACCTCAGTAGAATCTTTCGGACCTATTCCAGTCCGCGTGCCTTGAAAAGAGTCACAAAATTTTCTAAAATCACACAACCCTCAATGCGCTTTAACTTCATAGAGGAGGCCGAAGGTCGGAATTGGAATGCAGGGACATGGGATTTTTACAACATGCCGGAGAACGGTTACTGGGAATGGCGGGATCCGGTCGGCAACAATCATGGAGACAGTGGTATTTTAGGTTTTTGTGATGGGCATGCAGAAGTTCATAGGTGGCAGGAAGCGTTTACGTTAGATCGGGTTCGATACTTTTTTGAACATGAATATATCACGGGCTATGGGAGCCCTGGCCTGAATGACGAATATTCTCGATTTGATGCGGGGGCGCCTAAAGCCGAAAATGACCGCGACATTCAATACGTAGCCAGGAGCTGGGCAGACCGCGACTAATTAAGACGTCGGCATAGTTAACATGCGTGAGATTCAACGATTTGTTCTTAACAAGATCGAGTTCTTAGGATATTTGCTTCAGTCTTTTTTTTTCGAATTGGAAATTCCGGGGATGGAACATCGGAATTCATACAGAGAATCCCGATCTCCAATTGGGCGATTTGGTTTATGGACCAAGGGCGCCAAGGAAGATGAATACACTCAGGAACGAAGGATATCCCAACAAAGCAAATCCATATTGGCATCATTCTGTTCATGGAATCATATAATTTATTAGGTGATCCGGAAGCACATTATGGTTTTGGATAACCCGGAACAGCAATCTCGAATACATGTAGAAACCCGGAGAAATAGTGTCTGTTGATCTTAGCGGGATATCAATCCATCTCGTAATTTATTATAATAATAATAAGAGATGAGAACCGACAAGACAACTTTATTGACGGGTTTTTAAATAAAAGAAAAATCAAGGATATCAAAATACGAGGCACACCATGCCCAGTAACCGGCAACGGATTACAAACAGAGGATTGAAGGAACACATTTTATACAAAAGGATATTGGGATGAGGAACGATCATCACTTGATTGCACTGTTTTTAATATCATTGAATTGTCTGGGCCTGGCACAAGACAAAAATGTCGAAAAATGGGGAGTTTATGAGCTGTCATTGCCTGGGCCCACGGGGGGGAATCCATTTGTCGGCATTGAATTCAGCGCTGTTTTCAAACAGGGCAACCAAACCTTTGAACCGGAAGGTTTTTATGATGGCAACGGAGCATTTAAAATCCGTTTTATGCCGAATGCCGAAGGTCTCTGGACCTATCAGACAAAAAGCAACTATGATGCCTTAGACAATAAACAGGGACAGTTTATCTGTGTCCCCCCTTCATCGGGAATTCATGGCCCGGTGCGGGTGAGAAATCAGTATCATTTTGAATATGCAGACGGAACACCGTTTTTCCCTTTTGGCACAACCATTTATGAGTGGCCATTTCAATCGGATACAATGCAGGAGCAGACCATTGAAACATTGAAAACGTCACCCTTTAACAAAGTTCGTTTTTTAGTAATCCCTCCCTGGCAGGAATATTATATTGAAGGGTCGAAGGTGCTGACTTGCTTTCCGTTTGAGGGCAATTCAAAGGAGAACTGGAACTTTTCCCGATTTAATCCGGAATTTTTCCGGCGACTGGAAAGGTGTATCCTGGAGTTAAAAAAGATCGGGATACAGGCAGAACTCATCCTGTTCAGGCCCTATGATAACGGGAAATGGGGTTTCGACACAATGGATAGGGCGACGAATGACCGCCTTCTCCATTATGTTATTGCTCGTTTTGCGGCTTATCATAATGTGTGGTGGAGTCTTGCCAACGAAAACAGCTATATCGAACACCTGACGGATGAGGACTGGGACCATTATTTCCAGGTGGTGCAACGCTGCGATCCTTATCACCGCTTACGTTCTATCCACAATGCGGATCGGATTTATGATCATACAAAGCCCTGGGTGACACATGTCAGCCTGCAATATTACATGGCGGTCCGTTTTTTCGGGGTCTCTCCTTTGTTGCGGGACATTTATAAAAAACCGATCATTCACGATGAGATTAATTATGAGGGCAATCGGGATCGACGCTGGGGACAGCTCTCGGGCGAAGAAATGGTGTATCGGTTTTGGATCGCATATATCGGAGGCGCATACGCAACCCACGGAGAAACGATTCAACGGCCGAACAATCCCGACTGGATATCTGTTGGTGGCGACCTGCGGGGGAAAAGTCCGGAACGAATCGCATTTCTGAGAAAGATTGTAGAGCAGGGACCGGCCCGGGGACTCGATCCAATCGATCAATATTATGAAACAAATATGGCCGGACAATCAGGTCAGTATTATTTAATTTATTTCGGCAAAGAATCTGTGAAGGAGTGGGCCTTTAAGCTTCCCCAGAAGGGACTTGAGCCAGATATGCGATTTCGCGCAGACGTAATCGATACCTGGAATATGACAATTACACCCGTTGAACAAGTATTTGAAATCGAAAAATTGAATCCTTATACCTATATTGACAGAAAGCAATCAAAAATTAACCTGCCGGGTAAACCCTACATGGCTCTGAGAATCCAGCGACTTCAATAACGATAAGACTCAGGGCCGGTTAGACAGAAAGGATTGTCGATATCATAATGAAAGACAAACTGCTTGTTTGGATATTCTTCCCTGTATTTCTTTCGGCTTCTGTTCTTTGGGCATCCGTCGGCGATGAAGATGAACCTGTTCGCTTCGTGGGAGAGGCGAAGGTCTCTAACAGTGATTACGAAAACGGGTATCATGATGGACAGATGCCGGTGGCAATCGGCGTGCAGAATTATCAGATTATGCGTGCCAACCGTACTCATCCGGAGTGGTCCGACGGCCTGGGATGGACGTATAATCATGCCCCGATGCTGGCTTATGCAAACGGGCAGTTCTATTGTCAATATTTGAATAATCCTACCGGGGAGCATATCCCTCCGGGCATGACAATGCTGACACGTTCTTCCGACGGCAAGCACTGGACCAAGCCGCAGGTACTGTTTCCTGTTTATTTCACATCGGATCCTGAGGATGCAACCAAAATAACATTTCAGTTTATGCATCAGCGAATGGGCTTTTATGTGGCTCCGAACGGACGTTTTTTAACAATGGCCTTCTATGGTTCGCCTTATGGCGACGGTGTCGGCCGGGTTGTCCGGGAAATATATCCGGATGATTCCCTCGGACCGGTTTATTTTATCCGTGTTAATGATAATTGGACCGGTGAGGTTAACTATCCGCTTTATACCGCTTCGAGTGATGCTGGATTTATAGAGGCCTGTAAATCCTTTCTGAATGACAAAATTCGAAGAATTCAATGGTGGGAAGAGGACCACGAAGCCAAGGACCGAGATGAGTTTTATCGAGTCACATGGGGCGGTCAAACGGGGCGAAGCAAACCGGCCAAAGCGTTTTGTTTTTATACGCGCCCGGATGGAGCCGTGGTAGGTTTTTTCAAGAGTCGGTGGACGTCGATGACACGAGACCAGGGCCAAACCTGGTCACCATTGGTCCGCTGCGAAACGCTGACTTACGGAGGAGCAAAGATATGGGCACAAAAACTGGATAACGGCCAATATGCACTGGTCTATAATCCGACTGACAGCATGGCTCGCCATCCATTGTGTATTACCCTCAGCGACGATGGTATTTATTACGATCATCTTCTTAATATTCACAGTGAAGTGCCTGTCAAGCGGTTCTGGGGACGTGAAAAACGTCCCGGGGCGCAGTATGTTCGGGGCATCGTCGAGGGCAACGGCAATCCTCCCGGTGATGATCTATGGGTTGTTTATTCTTCCAATAAAGAAGATATCTGGATTTCCCGTGTGCCGATTCCGGTCCAAAGGGAGGTCCGAGGGCCTGTTCATGACGATTTCAACCAAATGGAAACCGGAGGGGTCATTGACGGGTGGAATATTTATTCACCGAAATGGTGCCCCATCGAAGTCGTGGACTTTCCGAGTGCAACTGAAAAAAGCATGTGCCTGAAAGATGCCGACGCCTGTGACTATGCGAAAGCCGTCCGAGTGTTTCAAAAATCTTCTGCTTTATCGCTTTCATTCGAACTGTATATTGAATCATCTGAACAGATTCTGGATATTGAAATTGTGTCGGCCAAAGGCGGCCGTTTGATTCAAACCCGAATCAATCAAGACCGTCAATGGTTGGTCAAAAACGGAAATCAGGCCTATCAACCCGAAATGAGATTGAATGCCGGGCAATGGTATTCAATAAATTTTCGGGCGGATGCATCGAAACAGCAATTTTCCGTTCAGTTGGATGGGAATTCAATTGTCAAAGACGCCTCTTTTACATCCCTCGAAGGGCTTCCGGAAAGAATTATCTTCAGGACAGGCCACTATCGGCTGACGGAGGATGTTCAGAAATATAAAAGCGGCAGTGCGACGGTAAGAGGTACAGATGAACCGGGAGCAGATGAGCCGGTTCCGGCAGCCGTGTATTATATTAAAAATTTCCAGGCAGTCGGCTCAGCGGCGTCCTTGTTACAGCCTGAGACATTCCGGAGTTATGTAGATTATTTTAACGCCATGGAGGAGGAAAATATTGTCAACGAAATTTCAAATGCCGAATCCTGGGATTGGATGAAAGACCATATCCCTTTTTTTGAATGCCCTGACAAGACCATTGAGCAAATTTACTATTATCGTTGGTGGACCTTTCGTAAGCATTTGAAAAAGACACCGGATGGCTACGTCTTTACTGAATTTCTTGACAAGGTAGGCCACAGCGGAAAATACAATACGATTAGCTGTGCCATCGGCCATCACGTCAGCGAAGGCACCTGGCTGCGGGACCCTCGGTATATCGATCAGTACGCCCGTTTCTGGTACACCGGCAATAACGGCGGCCTGCAACCGCATCTGCACAAATACAGCAACTGGGCTGCGGCAGCATTGTATCGCCGATTCCTGGTCAATCGGGACAAACTGTTTTTGATTGGTTTGCTGGATGCTTTGGTACGGGACTATGAGACCTGGGTAGAGAACAAAGGTTTAGAAAACGGCCTTTTCTGGCAATACGATGTCCGGGATGCAATGGAGGAATCCATCAGCGGCGGCCGAAAAGTGAAAAACATTCGCCCCCCACTGAACTGTTATATGTACGCCAATGCCGCGGCCATAGCGAAAATCGCCGAGATGGCCGGCGACCCGAAGTTGACCCAAGAGTATACGCAAAAGGCAGCCAATCTAAAATCATTGGTTCAGGAACTGCTGTGGGATGACAGCGCCTCATTTTTCGTTGTGCGCCGCCCGGATGGAACCTTTGCCAATGTTCGTGAGGAAATCGGCTTTATCCCCTGGTATTTTAATTTACCGGACAGGGGTTTTGAAAAGGCATGGCAGCAGTTGACGGACCCCCAGGGATTCAAGGCTCCCATGGGAATCACGACCGCTGAACGTCGTCATCCGGAGTTCCGCAGTCACGGGATTGGGACTTGCGAATGGGACGGGGCTGTATGGCCGTTTGCCACCAGCCAAACCCTCACCGCGATGGCAAATCTGTTGCGGCATTATGATCAGGCCTATGTAACCAACGAAGATTATTTTGAGGCATTACAGACGTATGCCCGCTCCCATCAATATAATAACAAACCCTATATCGGAGAATATCTTGATGAAATTAACGGGACATGGTTAACACCGGATTCGGACCGAAGCCGATATTATAATCATTCGACTTTTTGTGATCTCGTAATTACCGGCCTGGCCGGCCTGGTGCCCCGGGCAGATGATATTGTAGAGATCAAACCGCTGCTGCCGAGTGAAACATGGGATTGGTTCTGCCTGGACGGGGTTTCGTATCATGGGAAAATGCTTACGATTTTATGGGATCGAACGGGCGAAAAATATAAAAAGGGGAAGGGGTTGCGTATTTTTTCTGAGGGCAGGGAAATCGGACAGGCCGACAAGCTGACACCCCTGACTGCGAAACTTCAGTAAACAAAATGAAAAAACCAAAAAACCGTGGAAGGAATAGTAAAGTGAAACGTTTTTTATTTTTAATTGGATTCAGTGTTGTTTTTACCTGTGCCGGCTGCCAGTTCTTTTCTAATTCTGCCGGCTCGAAACCCACTCCGGCATTACTTCGCTGTGAATACCGGGTAAATCCGATGGGGATTGATGTGCTGTCCCCTCGTTTAAGCTGGCAGATTCTCTCTGATCAGCGAAGCCAAAAACAAACGGCATATCAGGTATATGTTGCGTCGAATGAGAATCTTCTCAGGAACAATCAGCCTGACATGTGGGATTCCGGAAAAGTTCAAAGTGATAACACAACCGCAATTGTCTACGCCGGAAAAAGTCTAAGATCCGATCATGTTTATTTCTGGAAGGTTCGAGTTTGGGACACAAGCGGCGCTTCTTCCTGTTGGAGCCGACCGGCTCAATGGTCAATGGGACTGCTCGATCCCGATGACTGGCAAGCCGAATGGATTGGATATGACATTGAGGAAAAGCCTGTTCCGGCACCGAAAATTCTGAGTCATGCAAACTGGATATGGTCAGACTCAAATGCAAATGACAAGGCCCGGCCGGGCTCCTGTTATTTTAGAAAGTCTTTCCATCTGCCCGAAGATTGGGTCATCAAAAAAGCAGATTGTTTTTACACAGCGGATGATTTTGTTCAGTTACATGTCAACGAAAATCTGCTCAGAAGATTTCGCAACAAGAAAGTCATTTATGAAGTCTCACTGATCGATACCCTCAGACCCGGACAAAATACGCTGGCATTTTTAGCTTCCAACGAGGGGGACAAGGATTCTCCGGCTGGTTTTCTCGCGGCGGTCAGGATCGAATCAATGGATGGTCGAATCTTGGAATTTTCATCAGATAACAATTGGCTGATGAACTCGCACGAAGAGTCCGGGTGGATGACGGATAACCATGACGACTCTGACTGGTCAAAGGCAAAGGTGATCGGCCCGCTCGGGACTGCTCCGTGGCAGGAAACAAAACCGATAAAGCGATTGCTTCCTCCGGCCCGTTATTTCCGCAGGGATTTCAAGACAAGGAATAAACAAATTGAACGTGCCTGCCTTTACGTTACCGCATTGGGAATTTACCAGTGTTTCATCAATGGGCAGCGAGTCACGGAGGATTATCTGTCCCCGGGATGGACGGATTATCGAAAGAGGGTTTACTTTCGAACGTATGAGGTGACCGATCAACTTCAAAGCGGCAATAATGCAGTTGGCGGGATTTTGGCGGACGGCTGGTATGCCGGCTATGTCGGCGGCGGATTGCGCAGAAACCATTACGGCCGCAAAACTCGTCTTTTATTACAGTTAAATATTGAATACGAAGACGGCACGAAACAGGTCATTGCAACAGGAAAAGGGTGGAAAGCGTCGACAGGCCCGATTCTCTATGCAGATTTACTTCAGGGCGAGGGGTACGATGCGCGTCTGGAAATGCCGGGTTGGAATAGGCCGGGCTTTGACGATTCCACATGGCGGCCCGTTCTTGTCGGCGACACGGAGGTTAATCCCGCGGTACAGGCCGCTGTGACTGAACCGGTCACTGTTTTTTCAACCATCCAACCTGTTTCTGTTTCCGAACCTGTACGCGGCAAATACGTCTATGACATGGGGCAGAACTTTGCCGGGGTCGTTCGTCTTCAGCTTCGGGGCCGGGAAGGCCAACGCATACAAGTACGTCATGCCGAGCGGCTGAATCCGGACGGCACCATTTATACAACGAATCTGCGAACGGCCTCCGCTACCGATGTTTATATCTGTAAGGGAAGCGGAAAAACGGAAGTCTGGCAGCCGCATTTCACACAGCATGGATTCCAATATGTCGAAATTACCGGGTTGGATAAAAAACCGGACCTGGACACGGTTACCGGATTGGCCCTGGCCAGTGACACCCCTGTCGCCGGCCGTTTCAAGTGTTCAGACCCGATGGTCAACCAACTCTATTCCAATATTGTCTGGACACAGCGAATGAATTTTATTGATATTCCAACTGACTGCCCGCAACGAGATGAGCGTTATGGCTGGACGGGAGATGCGCAAGTTTATATTAATACGGCTTGTTACAACAATGATGTGCAGTCTTTTTTCACAAAATGGCTGATCGATCTGGCTGATGCGCAGCGTGATGACGGCCAATTTCCCCGTTATGCACCGCTGAAGGTCAATCCCACGGATGGCGGGCCGGCCTGGGCCGATGCCGGTGTTATTTGCCCATGGACAATATATCAGATGTACGGCGACATACGCATTCTTCGAACGCATTATGACGCCATGAAAAGATTTATTGAGTTCAATCGAAAACGCTATACGAGCCGGCTTTTACCACCGGATAAATTTCATTGTTTTGGCGACTGGCTGAATATCAACGATGAAACCCCGCACGATGTTATCTATCTGGCATATTTTGCACACAGTACAAATCTTTTCGCCGAAATTGCTGAAGTCCTGGGCAAAACAGAAGATGCCGGGTTTTATCGCGCCTTATTCGAACAACTCAAGGCCTCTTTCAGAAAAACCTATATAGAACCCGATGGTAAAATCAAAGGCGACTCACAGACAGCCTATGTATTAGCCATCGCCTACGACCTGTTGGACGAAGCACAGAAGAAGCTGGCAGCGGATCATCTGGCCCGGCGAATCAATGAGTGCGACGGACACCTGTCCACCGGCTTTGTCGGAACAAAGGATCTGATGCTGGCATTGGCGAAGGTCGGGAGAAATGATATGGCTTACCAACTTCTTCATAAGGAAACCTACCCCTCCTGGGGATTTACAATTAAAAATGGCGCCACTTCCATCTGGGAACGATGGTACGGTTGGACACCGGAGGACGGTTTTGCGGATCCCGGAATGAACTCCTTTTCACACTATTCTTTTGGAGCCGTGGGTCAGTGGATGTTTGAGAACATCGGAGGCATCAAAACAGAGGACCCCGGCTTTAAACGAATTATTATTCATCCTCAGCCGGGGGGCAAACTGTCGTGGGCAAAGACATCCTATCATTCCATTCAGGGATTGATTGAGTCGAATTGGGAAATCAAGAGCGGACGTTTTAAATTGGAGGTGACAATCCCCCCAAATACAACAGCCGCTGTCTTTATTCCATCCCTAAATGCTGATCAGATTTTAGAGTCTGGAATCATGGCTCACAATGCAGATCATGTTAGATTGTCCAGACAAGAGGGCGAATGCACGGTTTACCATGTGGGATCAGGACAGTACACGTTTAATGCACCGTGGGAACAATAAATATTGCAAAGAACATTTTATTACAGGGAATTTCCAAACCGGTCCTGCTTAATGCACAACGAACCGAAAATAAAACGAATCGAACAGTTTCTCGAAAATCATGATGTCCGCTGTTTTTAAATACCGGAGCGTTCATGCAGAAACAATTTTCGAGTTTTGACTGGTTTATTCTGATCGTTTACTTTTTGAGTACGATGAGTATCGGCTTTTATTTTTATCGAAAAAGTCGATCACGGGAGGGTTTCACGGCCGCCGGCCGGGCGCTGCCCGGTTGGGCGTGTGGGCTGTCTATTTTTGCAACCTATCTCAGCAGTATCAGTTTTTTGGCTTTACCCGGGAAATCCTACGCCGCCAACTGGAATCCTTTTGTTTTCAGCCTTTCTTTACCGATCGCAACATGGATTGCGGTTCGTTTTTTTCTGCCTTATTATCGACAAACAGGAGAGATTTCCGCTTATGCACACCTGGAACATCGATTTGGCAGCTGGGCAAGAATGTATGCCAGCTTTTTCTATATTTTGACTCAGTTGGCCCGGATTGGTGTTGTAATGTACCTGATGGCATTGCCGCTGAGCATTTTGGTTGGCTGTGATATTCGGATTCTTATTATCATTACGGGAATCTCGGTAACGGTTTATTCATTTGTCGGGGGAATTGTCGCAGTGATATGGACGGATGCATTACAGGCTGTCATATTAATGGTTGGAGCGGTTGTCTGTGCTTCGCTGATATTGTTTAATATGCCGCAAGGACCTCAACAGGTATTTCAAATTGCCGCGGCTGATCAGAAATTCAGTCTGGGTAGCTTTGGAGGTTCTTTCACGGAATCAACATTTTGGGTTGTCCTCGCTT
The DNA here is from genome assembly GCA_018433925.1 of Phycisphaerae bacterium. GTDB lineage: Bacteria > Planctomycetota > Phycisphaerae > Sedimentisphaerales > Anaerohalosphaeraceae > JAHDQI01. The sequence goes on from JAHDQI010000069.1 coordinate 23,750, forward strand.
ATGGAATTATCATCAACCTGCAGAATTTCGGGATTGACCAGAGTTATATCCAGCGATATATCTCTTCTAAAAATGATATCGAAGCACGCAAAAGTGTCTGGCTGGGCGGGCTTCTCTATCTGCCGGTCTCGGCGGTCTTTTTTTTCATCGGGACAGGATTATTTGCCTATTATCAAGTTCATACGGAGGATTTGTCACGCATCCGTCAATACGTAGCTGAACAACAATTGCTTCAGGAGGGAATCGACACCGGACATAAAGAATATACCTCAAGGATCCTTGAACGAACGTCTTTGATGACGGACAAAGACATTGGCGATAAAGTGTTTCCTTATTTTATAGGCCGGATGCTTCCAAGTGGAGTCCGGGGATTATTGGTGGCTGCGATTTTTGCGGCTGCGATGAGTACCATTTCAACCAGTTTAAACTCCTCAGCGACACTGATTGCAACAGACTGGTATCAACGGTACATAAAACCTGATGTCTGCGAAAAACATTTTATGCTCGTTCTGTATATTTCTACTGTAATCTGGGGAGTTTTAGGAACAGGACTTGCCCTGTTGCTGATGAATGTGACTAGCGCATTGGATACATGGTGGATTCTGTCGGGAATACTGGGCGGCGGGATGCTCGGATTGTTTTTATTGGGATTTATCAGCCGAGCCAATAGTCCAGTTGCCGCTGCGGCAGTATTCTTAGGCCTGCTGGTTATCGCATGGATGACACTATCTGCCCGAGTTCAAAGCTGGCCGGAACATTTACAAAGTCATTTACATGCTTTTCTTATTCCGGTGGCAGGGACTTTGACGATTTTATTAACAGGATTACTCTTGCAGTTCCTTCTCAGATCAAAAAAAACAGAATAACGGAATAATAACAGATTCGGTATACGGCCTGCACAGTCGCGAAAATGATTCTTGGCTCTTTTTACAACAATGCTTTTATCGCAGAGATTACAATGTGGCTTGGCAAACTCAATTGGAGCAGAACAATGAGGAGTCCCTCTTTTTTTGTGCGGCGATGCTCACTTCATCCTTTGATAGATATCCGCACATTGATACTGAACAGAGATCATCTGGTTAAAAGGAAGTCGCCGCGAATATCTCCACTTGTCCATAATCCTGTTTTACAAATCATCCTTTGTGCCATATTATTCTGCTTTTCACTTCAGGGTTGCGGCGCCGGCACATATTCTGAACTTTTCTCACACGAGATTCGCGTCGACACGCTACGTTGCGAATACCTGGCAAATCCAATGGGAATCGATACCCGCAAGCCCCGCTTGAGTTGGGTGATTGATTCGGCAGCCAGGAGTATCAGGCAAAGTGCTTATCAGGTACTGGTTGCTTCGGATGCAAAAGCATTAGACAAAAATATTGGAGATCTTTGGGACAGCGGAAAAGTGTCTTCGGATCAATCTGTTCATGTAGAATATGAAGGGACGAAACTTGCGTCTTATCAGGATTGTCATTGGAAAGTCAGGATCTGGGATCAAAACGGCAGGGTATCCGGTTGGAGCCCCCCTGCTCATTGGTCCATGGGGATCATCGAGCCGAATGAATGGAAAGCCAAATGGATTCAGCAGCAGGATCCTGCCTCTTCGAATGCTGAACAGAATGAACTCCTTAACTCTCTCTACCCGTTGCCTATTTTCCGAAAAGATTTTCAAATTAAATCCGGCTTAAAAAATGCGAAAGTGTACATCTCAGGCCTTGGCCATTATGAGTTATTTCTAAATGGGAAAAAAGTAAGCTCACGCTTTCTTGATCCGGCGTGGTCTGTTTACGAAAAAACGGTTTATTACAACACCTTCGACATCACCAATCAGCTAACAAAGGGGGAAAATGCTTTTGGTGTCATGGTAGGCAAGGGATTTTATAATACCAAGGGAGATCGCCGTATTCATTTTGTCGATGTCTATCGTCCGCTCAAGCTCATCGTGCAATGCTATCTTGTATATGAAGACGGTACTTCTCAGGTTTTGGTATCGGATAATTCCTGGAAGTTTACAAGAGGCCCGCTTACACATTGTGCGATTCTGGGCGGCAGCAGCTATGATGCCCGTCGTCTGCCGGAGGATTGGTGTTTGCCGGAATTTGAAACGAATGACTGGCTGTCTGCTGAAGAAACATCCGGCCCGGGCGGGCAACTGAAAGCATTTACTGGGGCCCCCATGCAAACAATACATACCTTTGTCCCAACCGCTGTCGATGAGCCGGAACCCGACTGCTATGTCTATGATTTTGGACAGAACGCTTCATGTATTCCCTGCATTAAGGTAGAAGGCAAAGCAGGACAAACCATACGATTAACACCATCCGAACAGCGACACGGTCAGACGGGAGTTGCCAATGACGGCAAGGGCAGAGTCAACCAGGCTCGTGTGGGGCGTCCTAATTATTGGGAATATACTCTCAAAGGTGAAAATCCGGAAACATGGTCGCCCCAATTTACCTATACCGGTTTTCAATATATGGAGGTATCTGGAGCGGTTCCCGTCGGTCGGCCCAATCCCAAAAACCTGCCGGTTATCAAGGAGCTCGTCGCCAAACAGGTCCGAAACACCTCCGCCCGGGCAGGAACATTTGAATGCTCGAATCAATTATTCAACGCAATCGACAATTTGATTGATTGGTCAGTCCAAAGCAATATGTCCCATGTATTTACGGACTGTCCCCATCGGGAAAAACTCGGCTGGCTTGAGCAGACTTACCTCATGGGCCCATCTTTTTTTTGGAAATATAAGGGTGGAGCTTTTTATACAAAAATAGTGCGAGACATCCAGGATTCACAGGGACCTGACGGGATTATCTATACCGTGGCTCCGAAGTATCCGGATTTTGGGAGCTATGACATTTTTAACGATAGCCCTGAGTGGGGGGCGGCGGGTGTGTACCTTCCGTGGCAGCTTTACGGCTGGTATGGCGACCGAAGAATTCTTGAAGAAAGCTATCCCATGATGAAGAATTATGTGGATTATATGCAGTTGACCTCGAAGGATTTGATCGCTCGGCCCGGCCTTGGGGACTGGTATGATTACGAGCCAGGCATCCCCCCCGGATACTCACGTTTTACACCGCCGACTCTGACAGCCACAGCTACCTTTTACGCGTGCTGTGAGATTGTATCTAAAACAGCCGCTCTCCTTGGAAAACAAGAGGATGCTGAAACGTATGCATTGCGCTGCCAGAACATCAAACACAGATTTAATCAGGAATTTTTCGACGGTTCAGCAATCTATTCAAATCATGGAAGTCCGCAGACAGCAAACGCCATGGCTTTGGTTTTGGGCCTGACTCCGCCAGACACTGAAGCGGCAGTGCTCGAATCCATTATTGCCGACTTAAAAGAGCGTGAGTATCAGCATACAACCGGTGATGTCGGGTATTTTTATCTTGTTCAGGCCCTCAGTGAAAATAATCGGTCAGATGTGCTTTATAAAAACACGAATCGGGATACAGTGGGAAGCTATGGCTATATCATCAAGCAGGGCTGGACCAGCATGACGGAAGCATGGGAAGCCACGCTGACTTCATCAATGAATCATTGTATGCTCGGACATATTCAGCAGTGGTTTCAGCAGTGCCTTGCAGGCATCCGGCCGGATCCAACCGGTCCCGGATTTAAAAAGTGTATCATCAAGCCGGAAGTTGTCGGCGATATTACGTGGTGCAGAGGATCTCATGAATCGCTTTATGGAACAGTCAAAACGGCCTGGGAATTGAAAGACGGCCGTTTTGCGCTGGATGTAACCATTCCGGCAAATACAACCGCAAGGGTGTATATTCCGACCGTCAAACAGTCCGATGTAATGGAAGGGCCGGGTTATGCTGCGGACTCAGAAGGGATTCTATTTGATCGGATGGAGGCCGGCAAAGCTGTGTTTAAAATCGAATCCGGCTCTTATAAATTCAGAGTGCCCTATGATCCATAAACCCTTAAGAACAGACTCAATAAACAGGCATAACAACGCAACACAAAAGCGAAACGTTATGTGCAGCCCCTGGTTTCTGTATGCGGCCATTCAAACCGCCGTGGCATGTTCGTTTAGTGGGCACGGTTTTTGCGAAACACCGGTGCGTGAAATAAAGTCTCTTAATAATGACTGGTTTACAGTCCTTCATGAACCGAATCAGCCCGATGAAATGTATAGGAGCAAGGCGGCAGGATCTAACTGGAAGAAAGTAACCCTGCCTCATAACTGGGATGATTATGGGGGGGCTCGCCAACGGCGGCATGGAAATCTGCACGGCACGGCATGGTATAAGAAGCAAATTGAGATTCCGGGTAGAACGGAAAAAAAGCGGTATTTTCTGCGATTTGAAGGGGTTGGTACGTATGCCACCGTGATCCTAAACGGAATCAATTTAGGACGGCATCCCGGCGGACGCGTATCGTTTACGCTGGATGTAACTTCGGCTGTCAAGCCGGGACAGACCAATCTGCTCCTTGTCAAAGCGGAACATCCCGTCATGATTTCTGATATGCCCTGTGTATGCGGAGGATGCAGCAGTGAGTGGGGATTTTCCGAGGGATCACAGCCTTTCGGAATTTATCGGCCGGTTGTGATGGAAGTTACGGATTCAATCCGAATCGAACCGTTTGGGGTGCATGTATGGAACGACGAAAAAGCAGAGACCGTATGTATTGAAACAGAGGTAAAGAATTACGGGGACACTGCTGAAACCATTGAAATCATCAGTACTTTCAAAGACAAAAGGAATCAAACCGTTTTTCGATTGGCGAAGGAAATTACCCTTGAAGCGGGGCAGGTTAAAATCGTAAAGCAGTCTGCAACGCTTGACAATCCGCACTTCTGGTCAGTTGATGATCCTTATCTCTATGCAGTAAGCAACAGCATCATTCACAACAATAAAAGGATTGACAAGGTTCTAACGCCGTTTGGTATTCGGACTGTAAGCTGGCCGGTCATACGCAAAGATGGTGATCATCGTTTTTTACTGAATGGCAAAGCGGTGTTCATTAACGGGACCTGTGAATACGAACATCTTCTTGGACAAAGCCATGCTTTCAGCAGCGAGCAAATACAATCCCGGGTCAAGCAGATCAAGGCGGCCGGTTTTAACGCGTTTCGAGAGGCGCACCAGCCCCATCATCTTTTGTACCAAAAACTCTGGGATGAAACCGGAACGCTGTTTTGGTCGCAGTTCTCCGCGCATATCTGGTATGACACGCAGTCATTTCGGAACCATTTTATAAGTCAACTGCGGCAATGGATCAAGGAAAGACGCAACAGCCCCTCTGTAGTGATGTGGGGTCTGCAGAATGAAAGTGTTCTGCCGAAGGCATTTGCCGAGGAATGTTGCAAGATTATTCGCCAGATGGATCCGACGGCATCCCGCCAGCGTATCATTACAACATGCAACGGCGGCAAGGGGACCGATTGGAACGTTGTGCAAAACTGGAGCGGAACCTATGCCGGGGATCTGTACAAGTACGATGAAGAATTGTCGCGCCCGGATCAGTTGCTCAACGGCGAATACGGAGCATGGCGAAGCATTGACCTGCACACAGAGGGTTCCTTTGATCCCGAAGGCGTTTGGAGCGAAGACCGAATGACTCAGCTACTGGAGATGAAAGTCCGACAGGCCGAATCTGTTAAAGACCGGGTATGCGGACAATTTCAGTGGCTTTTCAATTCACATGATAATCCCGGCCGCCGGCAGCCGGACGAAGGATATCGTATCATCGATAAAATCGGCCCGTTCAATCATAAAGGACTGGTGACAATTTGGGAAGAGCCGCTGGATGTCTATTATATGTATCGGGCCAATTACGTCCCGGCCCGAGATGATCCGATGGTTTACATTGTCTCGCATACGTGGCCCGACCGTTTTTCGGCCGCCCGGAAAGCAACGCTGCGCGTATATTCGAATTGCGAGGAAGTAGAACTGTTTAATGATGCGGCAGAAACCCAATCTCTTGGCAGACGCAAACGCAGCGGAGTTGGCACCCATTTTGTTTGGGAGCAAGCAGAGGTCCGATATAATGTACTGTATGCAAGAGGATACTACCAGGGCAAATCCGTTGCAGAAGATCTGATTATTCTGAACAATCTTCCCCAGGCCCCTCATTTTGATAGGGTATATCAAAATATCGAACCGCTTTTGCGGGCTGAACCGGGATATCATTACCTCTATCGTGTCAACTGCGGCGGAGATACTTATATAGACAGGCATGGACAAAAGTGGCACCAGGATACGGCCCTGGGCAACAGCAATGGGCACTGGGGATCACGTTCATGGGCGGATGATGATCCGGACCTGAATCCTTATCTTGCCAGCCAGCGTCGAACGTATGATCCGATTAGACGAACACGGGACTGGGAGTTGTTTCAGACCTTTCGGTTCGGACGGCATAAGTTGTCATATCATTTCCCCGTTCCAAACGGCCGCTATCGGGTAGAACTGTATTTTATTGAGCCATGGCACGGAACCGGCGGCAGTATTGATTGTCAGGGTCTTCGGATCTTCGATGTAGCTGTCAATGACATTACATGGATCAACGATCTGGATATCTGGGCAGAGGTCGGAACTGATACCGCTTATAAAAAAGTGGTTCAGGTAAATATCACGGACGGCCGTTTAGACATTACCTTTCCTGAAGTCAAGGCCGGCCAGGCCGTGATTTCGGCGATCGCGGTAGCGTCTCTGGACAAAACGATCAAACCGGCCCCCGCCTCACCCGCTAAGGGCTGGTCATGGGAGACTATTCCAAAAGTGATGAAAACCCCGACAAGTGAATTACCCGAAGGAATGGGACCTCGCCCGGTCACAACGTATCCAGCGCAGGAGGCCCGGTCCGGTGGGAATTTCACGAAGGTAACGCTGGCTAAACGAGAAGCCGTTTGTTTTGAAGAAGGGAATGTTAATCGTATCGAATGGGATATTTCCGTTGGATTAGCCCAAGTCTATGCGCTGCGTTTTAAGTATATGAATACAGGCAATCAGCCGATTGTCGTGAACCTCCAAATCGTGGATGATAAAGGGGATATTCTGAAAGATGACAGGATAACGTTTCCTGAAACAGGCGAAAAATGGCGCCTTGTCAACACGACGACAGAACACTGCATCAATGCAGGGAAGTACGTAGTACGACTTTTTTCGGCCGAGACGAAAGGGTTGTGTTTTCATGTGCTGGATGTACAGTAAAGCGATGAAACACATGTATGCTTGGAAAATATTCAACGAATAAGGAAGCTCAAATATGAACAAAATGCTGATTCACTGCGTGCTTACGGCATTGACAGCCGCCAACTGCGCTGCTGTCCCGTTTGACCGTAACAATAACGATTATACCGTGTCTCTTAACGGCAAGTGGAAATTCTGCCTGGCTGAAAAGTCTCAAACTCAGATGCTTTCCGATTTTTTAAAAACGGATTTTAATGACGACAAGTGGGGGCATATCCATGTACCGTCAAATTGGGAGATGCAGGGATATGAAGAACCTCATTATTACCGGCCGGATCCTTCTAAACTGGGCCTATATCGAAAAGAATTCATGCTTCCAAAAACCTGGAAAGACCGTCAGGTAATCGTGCATTTTGAAGGGATTTCGTTTGCTTATACCCTGTATGTAAACGGAGAGAAAGCGGGCTCATTCCAGCATGCATTTCTGCCCTGTCAGTTTGATATCACTCCCCACGTCAGCTATTCTGAAAAAAACACAATCGCCATCAAGGTTTATCGTGATCATGAAGAACGTGATTTTGATTGTAATGATGCATGGGCTCTGTCCGGGATCTATCGTGATGTGTATTTATTCTCCCCTGACCGCTATCATATAGACCGGTATTCGCTTCATACAACGCTTGATTTTGCAAGGCAGGCCGCCGTGATCCAGGGCAAGATAGAAATACGGATATTTCGTCACAATCACAACAGTCAACACCAGGATCATCGGGAACTGTTTAAGCCCATGGCGATCCATTTAAAGCTCAAAGATGCCGAAGGAAAGATCATAGCGGATCAAACCGAAATGGTTTCCTGGATAACGCCGCGTGTCGTACCGTCCCATCTCTTCGAAATACCGGTTACGAACGCCCACTACTGGAATGCGGAGCAACCCTATTTATATGATTTGTCAATGACATTGCTGACCGACGGCCGGATCTCACATATCATTCATCAAAAAGTGGGGTTGCGTGAGGTAACAATTGAAAATGGAATTCTCAAAGTTAATGGACAACGTGTTAAACTTCGTGGTGTGTGTCGGCATGAAATTCACCCGGAGGTAGGACGGGCATTGCGGGAAGACCACTGGCGGAAAGATATCCAGTTGATGAAAGCCGGAAATATCAACGCCGTACGCTGCAGCCACTATCCCCCACACCCGCGATTTTTGGAGTTATGTGACGAAAACGGATTATATGTCCTCGATGAAATACCGATTGGATTCGGTCACGAAAATCAACATGATCCTGTTATGCTGGGAGCGATGCTTTCTCGGGCCCAGCGAACGGTTGCCCGGGACCGCAATCATCCCTGTGTAATCATTTGGGATATCGGTAATGAAAATCCACTTTACGGCCTTCAGGAAACCGCCGCTTTCTATGTCAAGAGGATGGATCCGACACGTCCGCTTCTGTATCCGGGCGAAAATTTCGTCGGTCTTGATAAAAGCTTTGCCAGCGGTTCCGCGGAGTTCATAGACATCATTGCTCCGCATTACCCGCACAATGAGGAAATCCAAAGAGATCTGGAAGATGCAAGGATTCAAAAACCAATCCTATTTACCGAGATCAACCATGCGCTGGATACGGCCTTTAGCGATTTTGAGACAAAATGGCAGATGATCGAAAACAGCGACAAAATGGCCGGATCAATGATCTGGCTGTGGGCTGACCAGGGAATCAAGCGTACAGTAAACGGCCGAGAAGTGGTCGATTCTTACAAGGATATATCGCTAATACGGGGAAAACCTGCCATTCTGTCGGGAGATGTATGGCTGGATGACAATACCATTCTCGACAGTCACGGTCCGGATGGAACCGATGGGATTGTGTATGCAGACCGCCGCCCACAGACGGATTATTATGAAACTCGAAAATTGTATTCTCCGATCCATATATCACAAAAATATATAAAACTGGACGCGGACGGCAAGATATCCGTGAATATCGAAAACCGTCATGATTTTACGAATCTGAATCAATTCGACGGAAATTGGAAATTCCTGATAAATGGACACCCTTTTAAGAAAGGTCGATTCTCTCTGGATTGTCCTCCGCATGAGAGAACAACCGAAGAAATTCAGATTGGACTTCGGAAACTCCCCGTCAGCGATCTCATGCTCCAGATAGAATTTGTCAACAAGAACCAAGTTCCGGTTTATGAGCGCACGCTGGTATTTGAAAATTCTCAAGTGGATTGGTTTGCGAAGATGGACCAGGAAATAGAAGCAACATCGTCTACAAACGCGAGGATTCAGGTAAACGAAAGCGGGATCTTTACGATCAGCGATTCGAAAAAAACGATCCTGATAAAAGGGCCCTTTGCCCGTATTGGCAGAAAACCTACGATGGCCGAACGCAAGACCTATCCAAGAATGGATTTGACAATCTGGGAGCCCTCGATGTTGACTGATTTTGAAATCACTCAACGTACGGAAACAAAAAAGGGTGATGGATTCGTTGTTCAGACGGAAGTGAAATACAATAATCCTGAAAATACCGAACAAACCGTCCACGCGGATGTCACCTATACAATCAGTCCGTCCGGATGGGTGGATATTGAATATTCAATCCGTCCTGACAGCGAGAATGGCGCGCTGCTGGAACTGGGTCTTGCATGGGAAATACCGGATGTAAAAAACATTAAATGGCTGGGTAACGGCCCCTATCCTGCTTATCCATACAAGAGTCAACTGACGGAACGCGGGATCTATTCAATTGCCCCCGGGGATTCCTTTTTCACCGGGAACCGGATAAATGTCGAACTGGTTAATCTTGTATATGCAAGCAACCAACTGGGCCTGATAACAGAAAGATCGAATATTGGATGGGAACAAGACCTCTTTGCCGACAGAATTTATTTGTATCAAAATCAAAAGCTTGCCAGTCTCGGCACGAAATTTAAACTCCCTCGCCAGGTCATACGCTCCAAGGAAATCCGTCATGTTCAGGGGCATCTAAGATTGCAGGTGTTAAGTGATAAGCAGACAGAACTGATTCAGGAAATATTGAAATGATCTCGAAGAGTGAGATTAAAATCAAAAAATGGGAAGAACGTATGTTCGATCAACGGGTTCAAAACAAATTGGCTCTTTTTCTATTTCTATTGCCGCTTTTCATCTTTGTTGTAAATGCCGAAGACATAACGACTGATCCAAGAACAGCATCTCAACGGCAACAGAACTTTTCAATGGCCGGATTTTTCCCGATTAAGGGCAGTGGTCGCGAGGTGATGAATTTTAATGTTGGCTGGCGATTTATTAAAAAGGATATCAATAATGCTCAGGCTCGAGACTTCGATGACTCCGCCTGGGAGATCGTCAATTGTCCCCACGGACTGGAACTGCTGGGTTCCGAGGCCAGCGGAAGCGTGAATTATCAAGGCGTCGCGTGGTATCGAAAGCATTTTAAGCCCGGCGAAGAGATGCGGGGAAAACAGGTTCGTCTTTATTTCGAAGCCGTCATGGGTTCATGTCAAGTCTGGGTCAACGGCACACAGGTGGCCTCTCATTGGGGCGGGTATTTGCCCTTTTCAGCGGATCTGACGGATACGCTTGATTTTGGAACAGATAATATCATCGCGGTCAAAACAGAGAACAGCAATGATCGTTCCTATCCGCCGGGAAAATCCCAGGAAACGCTTGATTTTACTTATTGTGGAGGCATTTACCGGGATGTCTGGCTGGTGACGACTCATTCTATCCATATAACCAATCCGAATGAGGTAGACAAAGTGGCCGGGGGCGGTGTATTTGTTCATCTGGAAGACTTCTCAAAAGAAAAGGTCACCCTTGTAATTGATACCGACATTGCGAATCAAAGCACCCGTGAGGAAACCATTGATTTGAACATTGCACTGATTGATGCCATGGGAAATGAAGCAGGGATGTCCCGCCGTTCTTTAAAGATTCAGGCAAACGGGGCCGCATCGATGACTCAAAGAATGGTCCTAAACTCGCCTCATCTTTGGACACCGGACAATCCCTATTTGTATAATCTAATGCTTACGATAACGGAATCTGAAGGCAAAAAGATCGATGGAATGCGACAGCGGATCGGTATTCGAAAGATCGAGTTTCGTGGCCGGGATGGATTTTATCTGAACGGCCAGCCGTTTGGCGAGATACTGAATGGAGTTAATCGCCACCAGGATTATGCCTATGTCGGCAATGCGGTTCCCAATTCAGGCCAATGGCGTGACGCCAAAAAAATACGGGATGCGGGACTCCGGATTGTCAGGGCAGCGCACTACCCGATGGATCCGGCATTCATGGATGCCTGTGATGAAATGGGGCTTTTTGTGATTGTGGCGGCTCCGGGGTGGCAATTCTGGAATAAGGACCCGATTTTTGAGCAGCGCATGAATAATGATATACGGCAGATGATCCGTCGGGACCGCAATCATCCCTGCGTGCTCATCTGGGAATCCGTATTAAATGAAACGTCGTATCCGCAACGCGTTCGCCAAGAGGCGCATCGAATTGTACACGAGGAGTATCCTTATCAGGGAGCGTTTTCCGCTTCTGATGCCTCTTCCTATGCGAAGGGATATGAAGACTTTGATATCTATTACTATTGGGGTGGACAGCTTGAGGGAGAGCACAGTTCGTTTATTCGCGAATACGGAGAGCATGTAGATGATTATCGAGCGCAAAATGCCGACAGTCGCGTTTCTTTACGATGGGGCGAAAGACCTCAATTGCTCCAGGCGCTGCATTTGGCCGATGTGATGAATGCCCACATCTACGGACAGCATAAGGGATTAGCCGGCGGGACGTTATGGGCCGGCTTTGATCATCAGCGGGGATATCATCCCGATCCGTTTTATGGCGGTCTGCTGGATGTTTTTCGGCGCCCCAAGACATCCTATTATCTCTATAGGAGCCAGCGTGATGCCGTTATCCGGCTCACGCATGCGGATTCCGGCCCAATGGTGTATATTGCGCATGAATTGACGCCGTTTTCGGACCCTGATGTGATCGTGTTTACCAATTGTGACCAGATTCGCCTGACAATACCCGGCCGGGAGGTCTATACACAGCCCGTCCGGCGACAGGGTCAATCGCTTCCAAATCCGCCGGTTGTGTTTGAGGATGTTTACAGCTTCGATGACTGGGTATCGCTAACGCGGAAAACAGAGGATAAATCTACCCTGAGCATTCTGGCTGAAGGGCTGATTGAGGGTAAGGTTGCCGCCGTCCATAAACGAACAGTAGCGCGTAATGTAACGAATATTAAACTGTCGGTTGATGATGAAGGAATGGCGCTGATCGCAGATGGATCTGATTTTGTGCCGGTCATTGCTTCCGTAACCGATCAGCAGGGAAACGTCAAACGATTAAACAATATGACAATACACTTTGAGGCAGAAGGACAGGGGCACATTATCGGCAATCGCCAGAACGGCGCCAATCCAAGAATTGTCGAATGGGGCACTGCGCCGGTTCTGATTCAGTCCACCACGACGCCCGGAACCATCCGGGTCAGGGCAGTGCCGATCTGCAAGGGACTGATGACTCCGGTCGGAGATGTAATTGAGATTGAAAGTATCCCTGCTCCTGCAACATTGGTTTATTCGGAACAGCCAAACCTTACTACGGAAACCCCGTCTCCGAAACAGGCAGAGGACAGCGAACCTATTCAATCGCTTCGGCGGGAACTGGAGAAAATCCGACAGGAGTTGAATCTTCTGAAACTTGAAAAAGTCAGTAAAGATCAGGAGGATTCTCCCGCAGCCGCTTTTTAACCGAGCCGTGTCAGGACCCTTTCATACATTCTGAATGCTTTTGTCTTTCAAGCCAGCCATAAAAGGTCATATGACGGATGTTTTTGTCCGGTTTGAAAAAGAAGCTGGCCGTATAGCCGACCCCAAAGAGAACCAGATGACTGTATACCCCCAGCATGTATTTGTGGTGGGTAAAATTATAGGGTCCCAGATCGATAAATCTTTCCGACGTCAGCAGCGCATACCCTGTAAATAAAACACAGGCTGCCATGCCTGCGTAAAGACCTTTGGTATTGGCCCGTATCGTAAAAAATGCCAGCATAAATAGGCCCGCAATGCCTCCTGAAAAGATCGCGTATAAAGTAAATACGGTTTTCAGAACAGTGGCCCCTTCGCTCCGGACATACCAGAAAGCCACGCACATTGCTAAAAGGCCGCAAAGGACAACGACGATTCGTCCTACGTTCAAACACTGTGGATCACTGCTGCCCGGCCTGAAACGAAGGTAATAATCCGATACACCCACGGCAGCAAGGCAATTCAGATCCGAATCAAGGCTGGACATCGCGGCGGCAATCAGCGCCGCAAGAATAAGTCCTGTAATCCCTGCCGGAAGTTCAGTCATAATAAAGTACGGAAACACAGCATCCGCTTTGATACCCTCCGGCAATGAATGCCCCGCCCCCTGGTAATAAGACCACAGGCAGGTTCCAATAAACATAAACAACGTCCAGACCGGCACACACAGAAGAGTTCCCATGAAAGCGGCTTTTATAGCGGCCCGATCAGATTTGGCGGCCAGAAATCGCTGCACAATGGTCTGATCCGTACCGTATTTTTGAATCGCATAGAATATTCCATTCAGCGCCATCACGATAAAAGTCAACCGTGTAAAAGAAATATCATAGGGTCCGGTAGATATTTTATTGTTTTCCCACGCTCTCTGTAGAATGGCCGCTGGCCCTCCTTCAGGCCTGAACAACAACACACACAAACACATCAGCCCCCCCGTAATCAGCATAAATCCCTGAATAACATCGGACCACACAACGGCTTCAATACCGCCAAGCAGTGTATAGATAATGGTAAACAGGCCCAGCACCAGGATCACCATATACGTGTTATAACCGGTCATTTTACTTAACGCCAATGCCAGAAGATAAAAAACCGTTCCCATTTTCGAAAAATGGGCCAACGCAAACGCTAAAGAACTATATAAACGCGCAAAGTATCCAAATCGTTTTTCAAAATATTCATAAGCACTCAACCCGATGATCCTGCGATAACACGGCACGATAAACCAAATGATCCCCAGCAGTGCGATTGGAACCATGATTCCCTGCACCAAACGGATCCAGTTGGAAGCATACCCTTCTCCCGGATACGCCAAGAATGTCACGCTGCTTATCAGCGTTGCCAGCAGACTCATCCCCAGCGCCCAGGCCGGAATATTTCTGCCGCCCGCGAAATACTCATCCGTCGAATTCTGTTTCCGTGAAAAGTATCCCCCAATAGCAATGATCACAGCCAGGTAAACCAAAACCACACAGTAATCCAAAATGTGTAAACCGGGCATGGTTATTTCCTTTCTGTAAAGTGACTCGATTGTTTACTTTTCATCTCTTTTTTCCCATATGATTTTCGGCCAGGGATAACTGCCCGGCTTTATCGTCAGATGAATAGGATCGCTTTCCAAAACCTTCATCCGAACAACTCCGGGGCCCAGCAGATCACAAGGTTCAAAACGAGTCCACCCAAAGCAGGCGGCGATCTCAGAAGCGGTCGCTCCTCCCTCCGCAAATAATTCGTTCAATGGCATCCTCTGAAGTACGGTCAATACGATGTGCGCTAACCTTCGGCGAAGTGTTTCGGCAAACTCCGCCTTTCCGGCAACCTCACGATCAATCGCAATGAATACATGATCCCAATGTTTAAAACTTCCGATGATCTCATCGGTCCATTTCTGAAAGGAAGCATCCTCGGGACAGTTCGATCTAAAAAGTCCCTCCGGCATTCTGCAAACTCTCCCCCCAAGACGCTCTGCTTTTCGTAAGGCCTGGCGGCTGGTATTCGAACTGCTGCCGCAGATCAATAATGCTTTTTGATCTAAGC
The DNA here is from genome assembly GCA_018433925.1 of Phycisphaerae bacterium. Classification (GTDB taxonomy): domain Bacteria; phylum Planctomycetota; class Phycisphaerae; order Sedimentisphaerales; family Anaerohalosphaeraceae; genus JAHDQI01. Next base: position 38,779 of record JAHDQI010000069.1, read on the forward strand.
GATATGGGCTTTCTTCCACATTCTTTTTCCTCACAAATCCTTTGCCCTCGAGAATCGCCTCAAAAAAGTCTCCCGCTCCGGCCATCATGGTTTGTTCATCCGTTCGTTCTGACCACCGGATAAGATCTTCTTTCGTTTCGGCCTGGCCGATCACAATTCCTTCGCATGGAAACGGCTGATCGCTTTTTAGATAATGGATTTGACGGGCTCCGGACAAAGCCGGCATATCAAGAACACGGGAGGTTCTTGCGGGATATTCCGGATCCTTGGCAAAATCCGTATTACTCAGCAGCTTTCCGTTTATCAGGTAATTGCCGTCATATACCACCCGTCCTTTAGAGGGATTTGCCGGAACAAGCAAAACTCTCGCAGTCCTCATGACATCCCTCAGCGCTTCCAATTCGCCGGCAACGGGTCCGCGAAGAACCGAGTCGGTCTTTTTGTAAATCCATTCAATCGGCAGCCGCGATGCAGTCAGGCGACAAGCAACATCCCGTATCACCCGCCCGGCCGCTTCCGGCGAAAAAGATCGGGTATCTGTATCAATAACCAGCAACTCCGCATCGCTTTCAGCACAAAACCCCCTCTGTAGCTCCACGCTTAAGCCATAGGCAAGACCAAGGCCCCCAATCTCCCCGGCCCCAGTCAGGTCATCCGCAATCACAACAATCATAAAATGTCCAAAATAAAACCGGATTAGGATACAAGTTGAACGGCATACTCAATCGCATGGATCAGACTTTCCTCATTGGCTGTTCCCTTGCCCGCCTGATCGAAAGCAGTGCCGTGATCCACTGATGTTCGAATGATCGGAAGGCCCAGCGTAATATTCACCCCCTTAACCGATTCCCATTTCCGGGTCTGATTATTAAAAACAAATCCTGTCACTTTCACGGGAATGTGTCCCTGATCATGGTACATCGCCACAGCAATATGATACTGCCCTCCTTTTACCTTCGAAAACAAAGTGTCCGCCGGCACAGGCCCCTCTGCTTGAATTCCAAGAGATACGGCGCTTTTTACAGCCGGTATGATTTCTCTTTCTTCCTCATCTCCAAACAGCCCCCCTTCCCCAGAATGCGGATTTAAACCCGCCACACCAATGACCGGTTTTGCGATACCAAGTCGCCTGCATGCATCATCCGCCAATTGAATAACTTCCAGAACCCTTTCTTTCGTGACAAGCTCGCACGCGCGTTTTAGCGAAACATGCGTAGAAACATGCACCACCCTCATGTCCCCTTCCACGAGAAGCATGGCATATTGTTTTGTCTTTGTATAATCAGCAAAGATTTCTGTGTGGCCTGCATACGAGTACCCCGCCTGGTTTAAGGATTCCTTGTTAATCGGCCCCGTCACCGACGCATCGATTTGACCGTCCATCGCAAGCGCAATTACTTTTTCAATGGCCTCAAAAGCCGCCTTCCCCGCCATCGACGAAACCTTCCCATACTCGAAAGCTTCGATGTTGACATTGTTTAAATCCAGAACCTCCGCCACTCCGTATTGAAATAGTGATTCACTGGGCCGGGTAACAGCTCTTATCTCAAAACTGGCTCCCACAAGACCTGCCGCCCGTGTCATGACTCCGGCATCGCCGACAATAATCGGCCTGGCGATTTCATACACTTTTTTATTGGCCAGTGCTTTGGCGGCTATTTCCGGGCCGACACCGGCAGGATCGCCCATCGTAATTCCAAGGATCGGTCGTCTTTCAGGCATCCTTCATATTCCTTTAGAATAGTCTTGAAAACGGCTTCAAGAGTAGATTCCCGTTTCCATTTGTTTTTTGAGATCAGCAATATCTTCTTCTTGAAGTGTTTCAAGAGGAGCCAAAACCGTTGCCCCGCAAAATCCAAGAAGATGCATTGCCGCTTTTAAGGCCGCTAATGACTGGCCCAATGACCTGTTTTTTTGATAGGATTGTGAAATACGGTCGGTTTGGTGCTGAAGTTTTTCTGCTGCAGACAGATGGCCGTCCAGGGCCGTTTCAAAAAGAGCTTTATAAAGTTGCGGCTGCAGATTCGCGGCACTCGGGACAATCCCCGCTGCTCCCAGCGAAACGGCCCTGGCCGAAAGAGCTGCACAGCCGACAACATAAGCAAAATTGCTTCGCCCGGAAAATCGCCCGATCGCGGCCTCCAGTCGTCCGGGGGTATTCTCGGAATCCTTCATACCCACAATTCGCTCATGAAGACTCAATTTGGCTGCTGTATCAATCGAAATAGAAAGCCCCGTCGTCGCGGGAATATTATAGATCATCAAGGGCCCGGGTACACAGTCGGCTAAGGTCATGAAATACCTGACGATCTCATCCTGACCAAGCGGATAATAATAAGGGGCGTGAGCGACTAAAACATCAGCCCCAAGATCCATATAGCGCTTTGCCGCCTGAATAGACTCATCCATGCAGTTCCCGGATATGCCTGCATAAACAAGGGCCCTGTGTTTCGTGTCTTCGACAGTACTCTCAACCAGCTTCGCTTTCTCCATGAAAGAGATTGAAGCCGCTTCTCCAGTCGTCCCAAGGACAAAAATACCGTCCATGCCGCCGGCAATGAGATGGTCGACAATTCGATGAACCCCTTCCGGATCAATCTGTCCTGCTGCCGTAAAAGGGGTTACCATGGGTACAATTACACCTTGACATCTTCCGTTAGCCATTCTTCCATGCGCTCCTGTAAATTGCCAATGCATCCTTATACGTAATCTCACGAAGATTATTTTTCAAAAGTCTTGTAACCGTCATCGCGGATTCGGCCATGGCCTCAAGGTCTTCATAAGGAATGTTCAATTCCGACAGCTTCGAGGGGATCCCGCACTGATCTGACAACTCGCGGACAAGAGCCAATCCCCGTTGAGCCGTTTCCCTGTCATCCCTTCCTTTTTCCGCACCCAGAGCTTCCGCAATTCCTGCATATCTTTCGGGAGCCGCCTGCAAATTAAAATGCATGACATGCTGCAAGAGCACTGCATTCGATACGCCATGAGGAATATGATATTTCCCCCCCAGCGGGTAGGCCAATGCATGGACGGCCCCGGTATTCACGGGACCCAGGCAAAGCCCGCCATACATACTCCCCAGGGAAAGCTTTTCTCTGGCCTCCGCATCCAAGCCGTTTTTATAAGCGATTGCCAGATTGGCCGCGATTAGCCGAATCCCTTCCAGCGCGTAATGATCTGTAATCGAATGAGCAAATCGGTTCGCATAGGCCTCGATACAATGGACAAGTGCATCCATCCCTGTGGCCGCTGTTACAGACGCAGGAACGGTATGAGTCAACAGCGAATCAATATAGGCCGCATCCGCGACAAGATGCCTACTGACGACACCTTTTTTTAATTGATCCAAAGAATCAAAAAGGATCGCATTGGGTGAAACCTCGCTGCCGGTCCCCGCCGTTGTGGGCAAACACGCAAGAGTGACGCCTCGGCTGTTTAGCTTGTCAATGCCCAAAACATCCATGATTGACTGCTCACTATCGCACAAGGCAGCCATGAGTTTGGCCAGATCAAGAACGCTTCCTCCGCCGAATCCGATAACGGCATCGGCCCGAACCTTTCGGCAGGTCTCCAGTCCCTCTTCCAGCATCTCTATTGTGGGTTCCCGGTCCCCTGCCTGCCATACATTCGCAGGAATCCCTTTATTCTTGAATTGCTCAACCAGAGGCATAACAAGCGGAACAATGGGCTCTGATGTCACGATTAACACCCGGCTGCAGCCAAGGCACGATAAATCTTCTGCGACCTGTTCGCTGCAGCCATTGCCGAAAACCAATTTCTGTGGTTGACGTAAAGTGACACTTCTTTCCATTGCACTCACTTCGTTTGCCAATCCTTCTTTAGGCAATGCCGGATTTCCCTGCCTTCAAGTAAAAAAGATGGAGAGCTCCTCAGACAGGAGCCCTCCACGCTGTCAGCCAATCTCAATCCCATCCTGTGCTTAGTCTGGGAAAACCCGATAATCTTCCATCCAGTGGGCGGCAATCTCCGCAAAATCGCGAAGATCTATCTGGCAATTCCTGTCGTAGTCCCAGTCATACAAATCATAGTTTTCCATATCGCAAAGCGATTCTTCAGGGACAATACCCAAATAATCCTGGGCAATTTCCTCACTTGTCCTGGCGTAGTTATAGATCTTGAATTCATCGATCCGGCCGTTAAAGAGCGGGGCAGAAAATCCGATATTTTTGCCAATATAATGGATTGTCTTTGTCATTTCCTTCATATTGGGGACATTTAATATCTGGGGTGTTTCGGTCTCTGTGCCGTGCTCACCGCCGATATAGATGCGTCCTCTGCCGCCTTCCCCATCGTCGTCGGCTTCGATGGTGATCGCTACATAATACCAATTTCCGGCAGCAATATCCGGATGTTCCGCGTCGAGTTCAGGATTCCCATAATCAGGATGCCTGATCTCACAACGCGCCACATCCAGTCCGCCCTGCCGTGGATCATCCTGTCGATAAAGCATGGTAAAGAAAATATACTCCGCAGAATCTTTACCAAAGTCAAAGATCCGGGCCCATCGGTCTTTATCGTTCTCGTTAACCAGGGTGGTCGCATTGCACCAGAAGCTAATGGTAATATCCTCATAATCAGCCACTGTGATATCTGCGATCTGGGCGTACTGGTTCTTGGGGTTATCAAGCCACAGGTGTTTTCCAACAACGGAGTTTTCATCCGACAAGCTTGCCCCATTCATCAATTCCATATGTTTATTGCCAACAACATCATAGGTATAAAGTCTTCCGCCCTCAGTAAAGGTTTCCTCAAAGGAATAATGGGTCATCAATTGTTTAATCCACAATTCGCCGCTGGATTCACTCTGTTTAGTCATCCCGGTCGAAGTTTCCTTCCCGATACAAAAGTACAATCCTGCATCCTCGGGCTGAACATTATGAATGGTCAGGGTATCCGTTGTGGTACCGGAATAACTCGGATCACTGTCAGAAAGCACCACATTCGGATCGCCTTTTTTGTACCACTGGAGAGTATCCGCTTTCGAGATACTGGTTACTGTGAATTCAACATCATCCCCGGGGTGAGCGGCCTGATCGGCCGGACTAACCTCACCAAGATAGGGACCTTCCTGGATGCTTTTGAAACTCCAGGCCGGGCTTGTGTATTTTAGCACCAGCTCCGAACCATTCTGCTCATAAGCAAGAACCCGCCAGAAATACTCTGTACTCCAGTCAAGGTCTTCCGGCCATTCGGTTTCAAGCGTGATCGTTTGTTGACCTTGCGATACGGACCTGCCGTCAACGATTTTATCCGACTCAGAAACATTAGGATCTTCGGGGGCAAACAGAACGTCGATGGCAACAATATCCTCATCCGCAATATCGAAAATCAAATCATTCTCAGAGGAAGTGCGCTCCACCGCGACATACTCTGTCCCGTCTTTCGGATACGGACTGACAACACTCGGCTCCAGGTCAACGATCTGAACATTGTCGATCGAGAAACGGTCGTCCGTCTTATCGTCCTCGTCCTCGTCCTCTTCGTCCTCGTCCGTTTCATTCTCAAAACGCAAAAACAGTTCGCCGCTGGTCGTGTTTAAATAGTGAAGTGTAACGGAACCGGTTACGTAATTACCGATCCCCATCGTAGGATGTGTAACTGTAACGGAGTCAATCAGGGTAACCCCGTCCGCTCCGTCAATATCCCGGCCATCGGAACCTTCAAAGGAGCCGTCCGATTCATAGAGCGAAACAATAAGGGTCAGCTCCGGTGCAGGGGATGGGGGATCTTCATTATTCTCCGAGATCTCTAAATCCAAAGATCCGATTTCATACTGAATCTGCAAGGCAGACAATCCGCCCGTATTGACACCAATACCCTGGTAGGCCCAGCAGCCTCCGTCTCTTAGTCCCATATACTGCGTGCCGTTTGGGCTGTAGAGCAATCGCAGGTAGGTCCCTACGGCCCCCTGGCCCGCATTATAGTCAAACCAGTCCGGAACATCTTCGCGGACGCCCAGGGCCTCAAAATCCCCGTTGGTAATCGACAGCGCAGACACCATCGAAGCCATACTTAAACACATCAAAATGCAAATGATTCTTCTCATTTTTCCATCCTTTCAGTTATAAATGAGCTTCTTTATAATGGTGCTTTAGTCGGGATAGATAAAGTAATTCAGCAGCCATTTTTCAGCCATCACGGCAAGGTCGAGAAGATCGATCTTGCAGTTTTCATCGTAGTCCCAGTCGCCCAAATCATAGTCATCCAGATTGCAGAGAAAGTCAACATCCGTTCGAATAGCCATGTATTCCTGGGCGATCTCCTCGGCTGTCTGGGCATAGTTATAGATCTTCAGCTCATCGATCAAACCGTTAAAATTCGGATAACTCTCTGCAGTGGAGATGGCTTTCCCAAGGTAATTGAGTGGTTTTTCTATCTCTGAGGGATGGCGCA
>JAHDQI010000025.1 GCA_018433925.1 Phycisphaerae bacterium
AAAAAGACGGCGCTGCATTTTACCGGGAAATCGCGGCCAAAACCAAAAATCAATCCGTTCAAACCATTCTTCACATGCTCGCTGACGAAGAAGACAAGCACTATAATGCGATTAAGGCCATTCAGACCTCCGAACATGTGATGCCGGAAACCAAAATCCTCGACTCGGCACGAAATATTTTTGAGCGAATCAGAGATTTCGGAGAGGATTTTCCCGCCGATGCCGACCAGGTGACGTTATATGAAAAGGCCCTCGTTTTAGAGCGGAAAAGCGAGGCCTTTTATCTGGATCGAGCCGACCAGGTGGAACTGCCTCGCCAAAAGGAACTATTTAAAAAACTGGCCGCCGAGGAGGCCAAGCATATTGTCCTGTTTGAAAACCTGGCCGAGTTTATCTCCCGCCCGAAGAACTGGCTCGAAAATGCCGAATTCTTTCACCTGGAGGAGTACTGATTTTATCAAAACTCCATTTACGGAAAGGACATACAGATGAAACATTCAGGTAAAATCGGTTGGGCCTCAGCCGTGTTACTGATGATGACGGCCGCGGCGACTCTTGTGCATTCTCATTGCCAGATTCCATGCGGTATTTATGATGATCCCGTGCGTATCCGCCTGCTGGCCGAACACATTGTTACGATTGAAAAATCCATGAACCAGATTCAGGAACTGTCCGAAGCCGAAAGTACGGCCGACAAAAATCAGCTCGTCCGCTGGATCATGAATAAAGAGCAGCATGCCGATGAGTTCAGCGAGATTGTGACTTATTATTTCATGGCCCAGCGGGTCAGCCCGGTCAGTTCGTCCGACAAAGAGGCGCATGCCAAATACATCCGCCAAATCACACTCCTGCATGAAATGCTCGTAACGGCAATGAAATGCAAGCAGACAGCTGATTTAGAGCATCCGAAAAAACTTCGATCCTTGCTTCATGACTTTGAGCATGCCTATCTCGAAACCGGGGAGCATACCCACTAAATAATCCCGATACGATTCAGGAGATGTATGAAAAAGAAGAAACCGCAGGATATTTCTCTGGTGCTGGTCGGGCCGGCGGGAATGGGGGTACAGACCGTCGAACAGGTGCTGGTCAAAGTCCTCCAATCGGCCGGGTATCACATTTATGCCACAAAAGAATATATGTCGCGCGTGCGGGGCGGTATGAATTCCACCAGTTTGCGGGTGGCCGGCAGTCCCGTTCGGGCGCCGGTGGACCGCATTGATCTGCTTATTCCTCTCGCTGCCGGCGCTGTCAGCCATGTCGCTAAACGGCTGAGTTCTTCCACGATTATCCTGGGCGAAAAGGCCCTTTTTGAAAAAGAAATTGAAGACGGGTTCCGGGCGATTGACATTCCGTTTTCGAAGATCGCCACAGAGATCGGCAGCAAGATTTATTCCAATATCGTGGCTGTCGGCCTGCTGGGGGCGCTGTTTCATGTAGAGTTTCAGCTTTTGCAGGATTTCATCCGGAAACGATTTGCCGGCAAGGATCAGAAAATTCTCGATGAAAACGGCCAGGCCCTCCAGGCCGGTTATGAACAGGGCGCCCGGCTGGCCGAGCAGGAAAATGTAGAGTTCGACCTGAAGCCCGACCCGAACGTCAAAAAGCAAATGCTTGTCAGCGGTGCGGAGGCAGTCGGGCTGGGGGCCATCGCGGGCGGCTGTAATTTTATCGCGGCCTACCCCATGTCTCCCTCTACGGGTTTGCTGACGTTTCTGGCCAAACACGGCAGGGACTTCAATATCCTTGTCGAGCAGGCCGAGGATGAAATTGCGGGCATCAATATGGCCCTTGGTGCCTGGTATGCCGGGGGCCGCGCGATTGCCAGCACCTCCGGCGGGGGGTTTGCCCTCATGACCGAAGGCCTGAGTCTGGCGGGCATGATCGAAAGTCCGCTGGTTGTTCACCTGGCCCAACGGCCTGGCCCGGCCACAGGGCTGCCGACCCGCACCGAGCAGGGAGACCTGGACCTGGCCCTCTATGCCGGACACGGCGAGTTTCCAAGGGTAATTCTGGCGCCGGGGACCCTTCAGCAGGCCTTTGACCTGACCGGCCATGCCTTCGATCTGGCCGACCGTTTTCAGATTCCCGTTTTTGTCCTGACTGACCAATATTTTGTGGACACGTATTACAACACCGACCGCTTTGATGCATCCGAGGACCGGGTGCACCATCACTTCATTGAATCCGAAGAAGGATACAAGCGATTTGCTCTGAGTGATTCAGGCCTTTCGCCGCGAGCGATTCCCGGGCACGGAAAAGGGCTGGTTGCGGCTGACAGTGATGAGCATGATGAGTTCGGCCGGATTACTGAAGATCTCGATCTGCGGGTAAAAATGGTGGATAAACGCCTGGCCAGAACCAAATTTCTTGTTGAAGAAGCCATCGGCCCAACCCTGTGGCCTCAGGAAAGCGACTCTAAGCATCTGGTCATCTGCTGGGGCTCAACGCTGCCTATCGTGCAGGAAGCTCTTGAGCGTATCGGGCGAGATGATCTGGGTCTGCTGCATTTCTCGCAGGTCTTCCCGCTGCATCCCGCTGCGGCCCAGCCCATTGGAAAGGCCCAAACACGAATCTGCCTGGAAAACAACGCCGGCGGTCAGTTCGCCCGCCTGCTCAAAACCTATGCGGATATCGAGGTGGACCACACTATTCTTAAATACAGCGGGGCCGCCTTTACAGTCGAAGAAATCGTGACACGAATCACCGAAATACTGGACTGACAAAATGGATGAAAAACATTTTACGCCTGAAAATATTGACATGGCCTGGTGTCCCGGCTGCGGAGATTTTGGGATTTTGAAGAGTCTCAAAAAGGCCCTGGCTGAACTGGAGATCGCCCCGGAAAATCTTGTGATGGTCTCCGGGATTGGGCAAGCCGCCAAAATTCCCCAATATCTTAATTGCCATTATTTCAACGGGCTGCACGGCCGGGCCCTGTCGCCGGCAACGGCGATCCAGGCCGTCAATCCCCACCTGACCGTCATCGCCGAGAGCGGGGACGGCGACATGTACGGTGAGGGAGGCAATCATTTCATCCATACCATACGCCGTAATCCCAACATCACCAATATCGTTCACAATAACATGGTTTATGGACTGACCAAGGGCCAGGCCTCGCCTACGAGCCGCCGCGGGTTCAAAACGCCCGTACAGGTGGCCGGAGTTCTGCTGGAACCGTTCAATCCGCTGGCTGTGGCCATTGCGCTGGATGCGTCTTTTGTCGCCCGCACTTCAATCACCGATCCGGACCATACCAAAGCGATTATCAAACAGGCGATCCGGCATGAGGGATACTCTCTGGTGGATATCCTCCAGCCCTGCGTCTCATTCAACAAAATCAACACGTACCAGTGGTTTAAGGATCATGCATACCCCATCGAGAATCACGACCCGCATGACCGGCGTGCGGCATTTGATCTGGCCCTGCAGGAATCGGAAAACGGGAAGCTGCCTCTCGGCGTGCTGTATGTCAACCCGGACAAAGTTCCGTATCACAAAGCCGCGGGGCTTTACGAGTCCGACAGTTCCCCGCTCTGGCAGCGGCCGCTGGATCGGGAAAAGCTCTGCACCTTGATTGCGGAGTATTAATCCGTCTGCGTTGGTTTCTTTGATTTAGCGGAGCGGCCAAAGCGTCGCGGATCGTTTTCAGGAGATCGCTGCGTTTCGGGGTCCGATTGAAGAATCTCATGGTGATACAGCCATTGCATAAGGTGCCGCCGAACAAATCGAAACGGCCCGGCAACGGCTCGATGCAGCTGAATCCAGAAGCTTCTTCGATAACTGTCCTGTCGTTCGTGTTCGCTGAGCAGGTCAGGCCGCAGCCGTCGTTTGTGTTTGAGCAGGTGATAACAATCCTCCCGCTGCAGAAGACGGCAAATCCATCCCCGCCGCCCGGCATGGTGCGAAATCTGGAAATCAATCAGGTACGGCCGGCCGTCACGGCCCGCCAGGATATTGCCCCGTTTGTTAAAGTCCACGTAACATACGTTTTTTTCGTGAATCCGTCTGATCAGATCGCTGAGTTCATCGAAAAAGGAATCCCGAATTTCCGGCTTTTCATCCAGCGAGCAGCCCTCGATGTATTCATACAGAAACCCGGTTTTTCCCCACGGACCGATTAGCTTTGGAACCTGGTCCAGATCCTGAAGATGCCGCAGGATTTTGATTTCGTGTTGTTGAAGTCGGCGGCCGAGCCAGTTTAGCGGAATTCCGAAAAAGGACTGCCTGCGATTGACCTTCAGCACGAGCGGATGGGCGCAGACGGCTTCTGGGATTTTGTCCTCAGCCGGTTCATAAAGACCCGTGGCGGCAAAGAAGTCATGCTTGAAAGTTCGGACAAGACGATAGGATATCGTTCCTACGGACAACTCACTCGGCAAACCGCTGAGTCCGCAGGCGTACATATCCGATTTCAACCGTTCGGTCATTCTTAAATCCCGTCATACGATTGTGTTATGATTAAGCTTAAAGGCCGATTGCTTATCATACAGGATCGGGCGGGCAAAGGCAAGCCGACGGACAGCGGGTTTCTGAGGGGGCAACCCAAAGAGCGGTTTTCCGAACCCTGGGGTACGGAAAACCGCTCTTTTTTTCGGGTGCTCAGGCACGGACTTGCGGCCGCACGGTTTACTCGATCACACGGCGCTGCCGAAGTGCGCTGACCACAAGCAGGCCCAGTGTACTGAGCAGGATTGCGCTCGGGGTCGGCACGGCAGCGGCCGGGGGCCTGGTCGATCCGCCCGGGGCGGGCTTCTTCGGGAAGAAGTTGCCCGGAAACCAATCATGGAAGAAGTCGAATCGCCTGCCGGAACCGTGCCCGTTCCAGTGATTGGACCCGTAGTAATTTCCAAAGTTCCTGGTCCGGAGCAGACCGGCGAATATCTTTTGATTGGTATTCGCCGTGCCCGCGGAGTCATCGGTTAAAGCGGCCAGGGCTTTTTGGAGTTCGGTGTCCTGGGTGTCGGTTGCGGCGGCTGCCCAGGTTGTGTTGTCTGAGGGGTCCGCGTTGAAAACGGGAGCGGCCGTGACGGCCGATGAGGTGAATAATGCTGCCAGTGTCAGGGTCGTGAGAGTCCATTTCTGTTTTTGTTTTTGAGCATCCTTAGTTTTCTCCCTTCCAGTTCAAGTTGCTCCGTTTGTTTTTAAATACGACTTGGGGGTGATACGCATCGTGTGCGGCGGGGGTTGATTGAAAAGTTGAAAGAATTTTAAATTTTTTTGAGGGGTTGGCGAGAGGGGCGTTTGGGGGCCGGAAACGGGGATTTTTGGGCGGCAGATTGCGATAGAGATGTGTAGGCCTTATTGGCCGGAGGGGTTTATGAGGCGGTTGATTTCGTTGCGGAGTGCGTCGATGAGCTGGGCTTCGGGGACGACGGCGATCTTGCGGCCTTCGCGGTAGAGAAAGCCCTTGCCTTTGGCGGCGCAGACGGCGATGTCGGCATCGGCGGCCTCGCCGGGGCCGTTGACGACGCAACCCATGACGGCCACGCGGATGGGCCGGCGAATCGTTTGCAGCAATTCCCGGACCCGGCGGGCCAGGGCGACTACGTCGATTTGGCATCGTCCGCAGGTGGGGCAGACGATCAGTTCGGGTTCCTCGCTCGCATAGAGGCCGAGGGGTTTCAAGACGGCCTGGGCGATGCGTACCTCCTCGACGGGGTCGCCGGCGGCGCTGACGCGGACCGTATCGCCGATGCCCTCGGCCAGCAGCGTGCCGACGGCCACGGCCGAGGGGATGGCCGCGTCTTCCGGCAGGCCGGCGTGTGTCAGGCCGATATGGATCGGGTAGTCGAACGCCTCGGCCAGGGCGCGGTTGACGGCAATGGTTCGGCGTGTGTCGGCGCTTTTGGCGCTGAGGACGAGATTGTCGAAACCGGCTTTTTCGAAGAGCCGGATGTAGCCGGCCATTTCTTTTCGCATGAGGGTGACGCGCCGGGCGGGGGGCACATCCCGGCCGCTGAGGTCGCGGATGCTTGCTTCGTTGACGCCGATGCGGATGGCGATGTTGTGGGCCGCGGCGCAGTCGATGATCCGCAGGATGTCTTTGCGGTCCCTGATGTTGCCGGGGTTGAGGCGGATTTTGGCGGCTCCGGCCTCGATGGCCTCGACGGCCCGCTCCGGCGAAAAATGGATATCGGCGATGAGGGGCACGGGGGCCTGTTCCGCGATTCGGGCGAAGGCCTGGGTGTCTTTGCGGGTTGGCACGGCGATGCGTACCAGGGCGCAGCCGGCCGCGGCCAGGCGGCGGACCTGTTCGAGGCAAGCGTCGATGTCCGTGGTGAAGACCTTGGTCATGGACTGGATCACGACCGGGCGGCCCGATCCGAGCCGCAAGGGTCCGACCTTTGCTGTTTTGGTTTTTCTTCGCTCTATGGTCATGGGCGGTCAGAATATACGGCTTTGGTTTTTTTGTCTATTAACTTTTGGCGGCCGGGGGGCAAAAATCGGCTTCTTGGCCAGAAAACGCGGTTTTTGGGCGGTTTTATAGGTATTATTCCTGATGCCAAGTTTGTCCATTCCTTTTCCTTTTTTGTCCGTTTTTTGTTCTGTTTTTTCCGCTTTTTGTCCGAAAATTGCCGCTTTTTCTCCTGTTTTTTCCGAGTTTTGCCGCGATTTGATTGGGTCAAAGAGAAAAGAAATGAGGAAACCGCCTTCGGCGGTGGCCGATTTTAAACCCCCTCCCCCTTCGGGCGGGCCCCCTTGGCAGGGGGAGAGCTTTTTCTT
>JAHDQI010000437.1 GCA_018433925.1 Phycisphaerae bacterium
ATAAGCCCGGGGGTAGCGATGAAAATCGGTTTTGATCCATTCCGGGGCGTAGCAGGACATGCTGTTTTTCCAGCTTGCGAACCACAGGAGGATCAGCCGCAGGTCGGCGTCTCGGGCCTGCCGGATGAGGCCGTCAACGAGGGTAAAATCAAAGACGCCTTCGCGGGGCTCGATCCGATCCCAGTAGACGGGGGCCAGCAGGGTGTTGAGGTTCATTTGCTTTATTTTCGGCCCGATGGGCTGCATGTAGGCCAGGGAGGAGGCGCTGGAGTTGCCGAGCTCTCCGCCGAGGATGAGAAAGGGGCTGCCGTCAACAATAAGCTGTGTGACCTGTTGGCGGGGGGCCAGGGCAGGAATTTGGGCACGGATCGCGGTCAGGGGGGTTGCCATGAAGATCAGACCGAGAAGGGTAAGGGGCCGGAGATTTTGTTTTGATGACATAAGCTCTTGGTTCCTCCTGGGTTATCGGGTCTGTGGTTTTTCTACAGTCTTCTGCTGATACCATACTCGGACGGGGCGGGGCGGGAAAGCAAAAAAAGTGTGCGAGGGGTTGTTTTTGGGAGAAGGTTTACGGCTTCGGCAGTTGGGGCGTATGGGCGTTTTCGGTAACGATGGCGGCCAGGGCGGAGACGGTGATTTGTGTGAAATCTTCGCAGACGGCGGCGGCACCGTCGGCTTCTTTGAGCTCTCCGGGGTCGGCCCCGGCGGTGATTGCGATGCAGGGCATTCCGGCGGCGCGGGCGGCCTTGAAGCCGGAGGCGGAATCCTCGAAAAGAACGCATCGCTGGGGGGACAGATTCAGTCCGGCGGCGGCCAGGAAGAGCATTTCGGGGTCGGGTTTGCCGACCTTGACGAGGTCGCGGCAGACGATTGATTTGAAGCGGGGGCGAATCTTCAGGCCGTCGAGAATGAAGTCCACGTTGTCTTTTGGCGAATTGGTGGCCGCGGCGCAGGGGATGTTTTCCTTTGCGAGGGCCTCGAGGAGGGCCAGGGCTCCGGCGGTCGGTTTCATGACGGGGCCGTAGGTTTGCCGGTAGAGCGTTTCTTTTTCAAGCTCGATTTTGTCGATGAAGGCCCGGTCCACGTCCGGGCCGAAGAGGTTGGGTACGATTTTGTCGTTGCTTCGTGCGTGCACTTTCTGGTGATACAGGTCCATGTTCATCGGGATTTGGTAGCGTTGGCAGAGGTCAAACCACGCCTGGCGGTGGTAGGAGGTATTGCTGACCATGGTGCCATCGAGGTCAAAAATGACGCCCCAGTCGGCGGTCCTGTTTTTCTTGTGCATTTGTCGGCTCCGAAATAGTCCATAAAAGCTTCGCACCTTACCTGTTTTCTCAACGAAACGCAAGGTTGCGTTTGGAGGTGATGTGCGCGGCGGTTGGGGAGGATGAGGGGGTGGTTACAATCGCGGCAGGTCGTGGTCTTCGGTGAAGATTTCCTGGCGCATTTGTCCGGGAAAGAAACGGCCGTCCTGCCGGATGAAGCGGGCGATTGTATCGAGCTGTTGGCGGACGAAGGCGCCGTCGTTGGAGACGACGGCGACGGCGATGAGGGCCAGGCGTTTGTTGTCCTGGGCGTCGATTTCGGAGACGGAGGCGTTAAACCGGCTCCGCAGCCGCTCGATGACGCTTTTGACAATTTTGCGTTTGTCCTTGATCGAGCCGAGGCCGTGGAGGTGAATCGGGACGGTCAGGGTGCCGATAACCATGAGTTACTTCGCGTTTTGCGCCAAAACGAGCAGCAGGCGCTGCGCCAGCACGTTTTGGCCGGTTTCGTTGAGATGTCCGCCGTCGGTTGTATAGCCGGTAAACAGCGCCGGGGTGTCCGCTCCGTGCAGGCAGGGATGGCCCTGCGGCGTGAGGGATTCGGCCGCGGCGATGTCATAAATCGTGTCGGCGTCGAAAGAGCTTCGCAGGAGTTGATTGTATTGGTGTCTTTTTTTGTTGCTTGCGGCTTCGGTGATTTTGCCGAGGAACGGGCGAACGGATTCTTTGGCCTTTTCTTTGAGCGACAACGGCCCTGCTGTCAGCGGGACGGTGCAATGAAGAAAGCGGATGCCGGGGAATTCCTTTTGGAGGGCATCGATCGTTTGTTTGTATTGCTTAAAGAGGGTCTCGGCGTCGGTCGGGCCGTGGATGTCCACATAGCAGAGTTTCATCAGGACGAGGTCGGGATCGGCGGGGGCGATTTTTTTGACGAGGGTCTCGAACGACTGGAATTTTTCAAGCGGGTCAGCGTTGTATCCGAGTTTGAAGTGGTACAAGCCGGGGCCGGTCATTTCGGCCGGGTTGTCGGTTTCGACGATGGAGAGGGCCAATTCAGGAACCCGGCGGCCGATTTGGCGAACGCCGTCGAGGATATTTTCGCCGACGGACATGTGGGCCAAAAAGATTTTTTTCGCGGTCAGGGTTTCTCCGAGCTGAGCTTGCTGCGGTTGATCGATCTCCTGAAGTGTTTGAATCCGTACCGTTCTGGATTTGTCAATTTTCATGGATTGGCTTCCCACAATGACTACTGCAAAGCAAATGAAAACGGCCGCAAGCAGGCCGACGACGAGGAGAGGTTTTGTGTAT
>JAHDQI010000017.1 GCA_018433925.1 Phycisphaerae bacterium
CCTATAGTAGGGGCATGGCTGATTCCCCATCCAGATTATTTATTATTGACGGACACGCACACATTTATGCGGCGTATTATGCACCGATGCGCCCGCTTTCGGCCCCGTCCGGTGAGCCGACCAAGACGGTCTTCGTTTTTACCCATGCCATTACGGGGATTATTGAAAAAGAAAAACCCGATATGCTGGTTGTGGCAATGGATTCCAAAACGCCCAGTTTTCGGACTCAGATGTATAAAGAATACAAGGCGCACCGGCCGCCCATGCCTGAGGATATGCCTTCGCAAATTCACCGAATCGAACAGATTCTGGAGGCCCTGAAAATCCCTGTCCTGCGGATCGATGGTTTTGAGGCCGATGACATCATCGGGACGCTTTGCCGGCAGGCCTCCGAGGCGGGGATACAAAGCTATATCTGCTCGAAAGACAAGGATATGCTTCAGCTTCTCGGTCCGCAGACCTGCACCTATGATATCAAGACCGGAAAAACATTTGACCTGGAGCGGCTCCGGGAGGAAATGAAACTGACGCCGGAACAGTTTATTGATGTGCTTGCCCTGCAGGGGGATACGGCCGACAATATTCCGGGGGTTCCGGATGTCGGTCCCAAAACGGCCCTGCAATGGATACAGGAATACGGATCGCTTGAAAAACTGTATGAACATGCCGACCAGATCAAGGGTAAGCGAGGCGAGAATCTGCGTGCCTCCAAAGAGCAGGTTTTTCTGAGCCGCCGGCTTGTCATCATCAATCAAAAGGCCCCGGTCCGGCTCGATCCGGACACCTTTTCGCTTCATTTGCCGAATCGGGATCGGCTGGCCGAATTGTTTACGGAACTGGGTTTTACCCGCCTGCTGGCTCAGTTTGACCTGGAGCCGTCGGAAACGAAGAGAACCGGGAAGCGTATGCAGAACGGGCTGTTTCCGGAGCCGCCTGACCGTGAAACCGAGTCAAAGCCGGATAAGCGGGATTATACTCTTGTTGACACAGACGAGAAATTTGAACGCTTTTATAAGGAATTCAAAAAGCAGGACCGTTTTGCTTTGGATACAGAGACGACTTCTTTGGATGCGATGCGGGCGGATTTGGTGGGTATGAGTTTCAGTTGGAATTCGGGCCGGGCCTGGTATTTGCCTGTGCGGGCGCCGATGGGGCAAAAACACCTGGGGTTATCTGAAATCCGGGGAAAACTGGCCCCCATTCTGGCTGATCCGGAACGATTTAAGATCGGGCAGAACCTGAAATATGACCTGATGATTCTTGAAAATGCCGGGATGCCGGTTTCCCTGGCCGATGGGAAGTGTTTTGATACGATGGTGGCCTCCTATGTGCTCTCGGCCGACCGGGCCAGTCATTCCATGGACACAATGGCTCGTGATTACCTGGGGATTCGGACGATTCCAATCTCCGATCTGATCGGCAAGGGCAAAAAGCAGCTATGTTTTGACGAGGTGGATACAGAGACCGCCTGCGAATACGCGGCAGAGGATGCGGACATTACCTGGCGGCTTTATGAATATCTCTCAAGGCGGCTGAAGTCCCTGCCGTCGCTGCAAAAACTTTTTGAAACCGTGGAAATGCCCCTTGTTCGCGTGCTGATGCGGATGGAATCAAACGGGATTTCGCTGGATGTGAAGCTTTTAAAAGAGATGTCGCAGTCCATGGCCGAAATGCAGGAGACACTGACCGATCAGATTTATGAACTGGCCGGGGTTCCCTTCAATATTGATTCGACAAAACAACTGGGCGAAATCCTGTTTGATCGGCTCGGCCTCCAGAGCGTCAAGTCCGGCAAGACCCAGCGCAGCACGGATGCGGGGGTACTCGATCAGCTTGCTGATCAGCATGAGATAATCCCGCTGATTATCCAGTATCGCCAGATTGGCAAGCTGCGAAATACGTATACGGAAAAACTGCCGCAGCTTATCAATCCGCGTACCGGCCGGGTGCACGCTTCCTTTAATCAGACCGTTACGGTGACCGGACGGCTCAGTTCATCGGATCCGAATCTGCAGAATATTCCCATTCGTACAGACCTGGGCCGGAAGATTCGTTCGGCCTTTATTCCGGGCCGGAAGACCGACTGCATCCTCAGCGCTGATTATTCCCAGATTGAACTGCGGCTGCTGGCTCATTTTTCCGGCGATCAGGCCCTGAAAAAGGCCTTCGATGAGGATCAGGACATTCACCATTTTGTCGCCTCGCAGATTTACGGCGTATCCGGCGACGAGGTCACTTCTGAGATGCGAACCCGGGCCAAGGCGGTGAATTTCGGCATTATTTACGGGCAGGGGCCGTTCGGGCTGGCCCGCTCGGTCGGTATTTCGCAGGCGGAGGCCAAACAATTTATCGAGGATTATTTTAAGCGGTATAAATCGATTCGGCAGTTTATGGATGAAACGATCCGGCAGGTAAAGAATTTCGGGTATGCCGAGACGATTCTGGGCCGCCGGCGTACCATTACCGGGCTGGAAAGCCGCAATCACAACGTTCGCTCCCAGGCCGAGCGGCTGGCGATCAATACCGTGATTCAGGGTTCGGCGGCGGATTTGATCAAGATGGCGATGATCCGGATTCACAGCCGGATCGACCGAGAAGGGCTGCCGGTCAAGATGATTCTGCAAATTCATGATGAGCTGGTTTTTGAACTGCCGAAGCGGGAGGCCGAAAAGCATACCGGGTGGATTACGGAAGAAATGAGCGGGGCGGTTACACTGGATGTGCCGATGAAAGTGGATGTTGAAGTCGGATCAAGCTGGATGACGGAATAGGCAATCAGGACAAAGCAATGACAAACGAGCAATGGCAGATTCTTCTGGATGTGATTGCTGGCAAGCGGGTTGATCCGCTGCCGACGGGGTTTATTATCGACAGCCCATGGCTTCCCGGATGGGCGGGGATTTCAACACTGGATTATTTTACGAGCGATTCGCACTGGTTCCGGGCCAATGTCAAAGCGGTTGAGACCTTTCCCGATACGCTCTTTCTGCCCGGCTTCTGGTCCGAATACGGCATGTGCACCGAACCGAGCGCGTTCGGGGCCAAATGCACCTTTCACCGGCATGAACTGCCGTTTGCTGACAGGATCATCCACCGGGTCGAAGACATTGACCGACTGAAGGTTCCCAATCCTGAAAAAGACGGCCTGGCCCCCTTTGTGCTGAACCGGCTGGCTCTTCATCGCAAGCAGATTGAACAGGCCGGCCATGCCGTTCGATTTGCCGTGGCGCGCGGTCCGCTGAATATCGCCTCATTCCTGATGGGGACCACGGAGTTTCTGATGGGTCTGCGGACCGATAGCGAGAAAATCCACACGCTGCTGCGGATTATTACCGACTATACGATCCGCTGGCTGGATGTGCAGAAAAAGCAGATGGATACGATTGATGGAATCCTGATTCTGGATGATATTGTCGGTTTCTGCGGGGGGCCGGATTTTGAGGCGTTTGCCCGGCCGTATCTGCGGGAACTATTCAGCAGCCAGGATGTATCCGTCAAATTCTTCCACAATGACGCCGACGGCAGGGCCTGCGCCCCGTTTTTGCATGAAATCGGGATCAATCTGTTCAATTTCAGCTTTCTGCATTCGATTCGTCAGATGCGGGAATGGACGGGCGGGCAGGTGGTTTTGCTGGGCAATATTCCGCCGCGGGATGTGCTGGCCCAGGGCAGTCCGGACGACATCGGCCGGGCCATTCGCAAAGAACTGAATGCCCTCGAAGATCCCTCTGGCGTAATTTTTTCCTGCGGCGGCGGGATGCCCGACGGTGTGTCAACGGAAAATCTGCGCGCCTTTATCGACGCGGCCGGCAAGGGCTGATAATAACAGCCACTTTTGCCTGATTTAAACTCCTTCAAACACTAATCCCCGCGAAAACCGCCTGCATTATCGGCGGCTCAAAATATTTTGCCAATCTTAACATTTTCTTTAAATAATCCTCTCCCCAGTTTGTCACGGCCCCGTTTATTTCTTAGATTTTCTGTGGAACGAGAAGTTCTTTGAAAAGCGCATACGTGAGATCCGGACGACCAGACGAACGTGTTTCGTGCAGCGAATATCCTGAAAAGGATCCGGAAAAACGCCGTACCGATACCCCGACGATTGCATCGCAGGCGGGGCGAAGAACGTTAACGTTCTCCAGGGCGTTTTGAACCGATCCTTCAGGTTCCCAACATTTCGATTCCAAACCCGAAAAGGAAACAAAACGTAACCGATACCGAAACACAGGTACAAGAAGAAAGGACAATGATCATGAAAGCAAGAAAAGGGTTTACACTGGTAGAAATTCTGATCGTGGTTGTGATTCTGGGTATTCTGGCGGCGATCGTCATTCCCCAGTTCAGCCAGGCCAGCACCGACGCCAAACTGAACAGCTTGATGAGCAACCTCCAGTCCGTGCGTTCACAGGTTGAGCTGTACAAGATCCAGCACAATGACCAACTGCCTGGTTCTGGTACGGCTTCTTTTGAAGATGCAATGACTGCTAAGACGGATATTGACGGAGCTGCGGGTACTGATTATGGTCCCTATCTGCAGAAGATTCCTGCCAATCCCTTTAACAACCTGAATACTGTTGAATTTGGTCTTGAGGCCGCTTTTGCGACGGGAACTGGTTGGTACTTCTGCACCGATACCGGCAAATTTTTTGCTGCAGATGGCGGAACTGAAGGAATGACTGGGACTTTAACGCACAA
>JAHDQI010000188.1 GCA_018433925.1 Phycisphaerae bacterium
AAATCCTTACTTTAGGCGCCCAAATCCCTTAAATTGCCCCGTTTAAAAAAGGACCGATAGTGCTTTGGTTAGTGTGGGTAAGAAGAGTGAAACTCAGAAAATTCGCCTCAAAAAAATTTTTAAAAATTCTTTTTTTGTTTTCAGCAAACAAAAAATGATTATTGGACCTTCCTGGTTTGTATGGGATAAACGGTGATAGAAAAAAATCAGTGGATTTGATTGTCAGTTATTGTGTGCCGCGATTTATCGGGCCTTATAAAATCAGCCGTTTTTTCAATCGGCCAACGGCCAGCCGACCCATCACAGCGAGAAATACGAGAATATAAAGCACATCCCAGACAAGAATCCACCGAAATTGGTCGCCGCAAAGAATTCGCATAATTCGAACCGAATGCGTCAAAGGAACCGCCTCCGAAATCACATGAATCAAAAGCGGCATCTTTTCGTCAATCGGAAAGACCGCCCCCGAAAAGAAAAACATGGGGCTTAAAAGCCCCGTCATAAAAAAATTGAAGTGATTAATCGTCTTGACAAACGAGGTAATAAAAAGCCCCATCGTCGCAAACATAAACGCGTTGAAAAACCCAATCACCGGGGCGGCCAGGGCGCCCGGCATCGGGGCCTTGCCGAAAAGGGCCACCACACACAACACGGCAAACGAAAAGAAAAAGCCCTTGGTCGCCGCCCAAAGCATCTCCCCCACAATCAGGTTGTTGGCGGTAATCGGGGCCGCCAGCATGCCGTCATAGACCTTCTCAAACTCCAGCCGGATAAAAGTTCCGAACGTACACTCAAATGCCGCTGTCCACATGGAGGCCGTCACCAGAAGCCCGACACTGAGAAAGGTCATATACTCCTGCCCCTCTATTGGATCGATGTACCGGCCCAGACCCAACCCGATACCGGCCAGGAAAATCAGCGGTTCCAGAAACGGGGGAAATCCGTTGCTGACCAGATGCCGGCGGTACACCCGCACATGCCGAAACCATACGCTGCTAAGCCGTACACGAAGCGAAGGATATGCTGATTGGTTACTGTTTTTCATTCAGGGTACGTCCCGTCGCCTTTAAAAAGACGTCCTCGAGGTTCGTCTGCCGCAGAAAGCAGGTTCGCCCTTTCAATGCATCGGCCATGAGTTTAAGGATATCCATGTCATTCGAATAGTACCTCGCTGTCCGTCCCGAACAATCTCTGCGAACCCCCTCCGGAATCGGATTTTCAGACGTCTTTTGCTGTTCGAGGCCGGCCGGCAGTTCCAGTACAAACGCCTCCACATGTTCGGCCAGCAAGTCCCGTGGACCTCCTTCCATAATCCGGCAGCCCTTGTGCAAAATCAAAAGCCGATCGCATAATTGATAGGCCTCTTCCATATAATGCGTCGTCAGCAGAAGCGTGGTCCCCTCATCGCGAAGCTGCCGCAGTTTATCCCAAATCAAATGGCGTACCTGCGGATCCAGCCCCGTCGTTGGCTCATCGAGAATCAGCAGTTTCGGCCGATGCAAAAGCGCCCGAGCAATCACCAGCCGGCGTTTCATCCCCCCCGACAAATCACGAATCGGCGAATTTCGCTTCTCACGCAATTCCAGAAAATCCAGCAAGTCGGCGATTCTACTGTCAGCTTCGGATTTCGGCAGGTCATAAAAACGAGCATACAAAAGCAGGTTTTGCGTCACATTCAATTCGTCATCCAGGTTGTCCTCCTGCGGCACCACCCCGGCCATATACTTGATGTTCAGTTCTTCGCAATACGGGTCATACCCGAAAACACGAAGGACCGATCGGTCCGGATCATCTCGAAGAATCCGCGCATACAGCATCTTCATCAGGGTTGTTTTTCCCGCTCCGTTAGGACCTAAAAAACCAAAACACGTCCCCTCGAATACGGAAAAGGAAAGTGAACGGACTGCACAGAAACGACCAAAGTGCTTACTGACCTGCTCAACTCGAATGACCGGTTCTGCCATCTGCCCTCTCGATCCGGATCGTTTGCTGCGCGTCCCGGCCTGTTCAACTTAGTTTGGCGCTGACGTCTCGAATCAGCCCCTGCAGAACCGAATCAGGAACATCGGACAATTCCGGTTCCGGACGTTCCGCACGTGCCATGGAGGCCAAAATGCGAAGCGATGCTTTTTTATTCGTTTTCATGGATTTATAGGTATGTTCGGCTTTGGATAATTCCCCATCCGCCATTTGGCGAAGGTAAAGAATCGCGTTTTTGATAATCTCTTTTTCGCTGACTGTTGCTGTAGAACCGGCTGCGCTGTCCTCAGGGATTTTGCTCTCATGAAGAATATTCTGTGTAAGGTGATGCGTTTCCTTCATCATTTCCTCGATGCGGCTCTCCTCGCTTTCATCAATCGGAGCCAACTGCAATTCCTCCTCGTCATCCGTTTTGGGCAGGGGAACATAACAGCGGTGTTTACAGAAGGGACAACTGCCCCACTTGCCTCCCGCTTCGTCGGGGGCTTTAATTTTCTTTTTACAACTTTCGCAGTGGAAGCTGATCGACATGCGTCCGCCCTCCCGATAGGATTTTCTTCTTTGCCTCGTTTTTCATGATTTTTTGACCTTGTATTCCGCTCGAACCTCGGTGGTGATGCCTCCACGGGGTGTAAATCGCGATACCACACGCATCCATCTCGGCCGGCAGCTTTCTGTCAGGTCGTCCAGAATATCATTTGTAAGTTGTTCGTAAAAAATCCCCTCGTTGCGATAACTTTGCATATAAAACTTCAAACTCTTTAGTTCTATGCATAGCCCGTCCGGTATATACTCTATCTCAATCTCACCAAAATCCGGCTGGCCCGTCTTCGGACAGACACTCGTAAACTCCGGGCAGCGAATCAGGATCGTATAATCACGCTGCGGCCGGGGATTTTCAAAAAGTTCTAATTGTGGTTTTTCAACCATACCTTTTACTCAGTATAAACTCTCTGCTATACTACTTCCTGCTTATCATAAATAAAAAAACATCCTTTTCAAGGATTATCTGTCATGGACACTACTCCAAAAGCGGTTATTTTGCTAAGCGGAGGGTTGGATTCAGCCACGACCCTTGCTATAGCACGAGATCAGGGCTTTTCTTGCTATGCGCTGACTTTTCGATATGGTCAAAGGCATGAAATCGAAATCAACGCAGCAAAAAGACTCGCGGCTACGCTAAAAGTTACCGAACATCGGATTATTCCGATCGATTTAGCTTGTTTTGGCGGGTCCGCCTTGACAGACTTAAATTTGTCGGTACCTAAAAACAGATTGGATATAACCGAAAATATACCAATCACTTACGTACCCGCCAGAAATACAATTTTTCTTTCTTATGCACTTGCCTGGGCAGAAGTATTAGGGGCATTCGACATCTTTATTGGTGTAAATGCCCTCGATTACAGTGGATATCCCGATTGCCGCCCGTCTTTCATCCAGGCCTTTGAAAAACTTGCCAATCTGGCAACAGCCTCTGCGATCAATAAAAATGGGACATTTCGAATTCACGCTCCCATCATTAAAATGACAAAAGCACAAATTATTCAGGAAGGAACACGCTTAGGTCTCGATTACTCCATGACGCACAGTTGTTACGATCCGGATAAAAACGGCCGGGCCTGTGGTCTTTGCGATTCCTGCATTCTACGAAAAAAAGGCTTTGAGGAAGCCAATTTTCCAGATCCAACAACATACATTAGCTCCAAATAGCGATCCATCTTGTCCTTATTAAATTATTAAAATTTTTACGCCTTGTCGGAAAATTTTTCCTTTCTGTACCCTCGCCAAAACACGAATTCTTTTGATTTGGGATCCCTAAAAGAACTCTTACTCCTTTTTATAAAATAGGTTATGAAATATTCCACCGGGATTGAATGCCTAATTGGTACATGAATTGCTATAGTTTAAACAGGAGAAAATACGTTTTTAATTTTAAGGAAGAAATACATGGCAGATGCAGCAGCAATCGCAAGGATCATTTCCGGAGACGCGGGAGGAACATCATCAAATGGGGCCGCGCCTGTTGCTTCAAAAAACCAAAAAGGGAAAGACAATACGGAAAAAATAATCGGAAGACAAACAAAGGAAGGAAAAAAAGAGGAAGCCACAGCTTCACAAAACAACCCAAATACTCTATTTTCCAAATTATTATCTGAAAAGATTGAAAATAAAAAAAATCATTCCTCTGAAGATAGAAAACAAAAAAAACTAATCAATCCGGATAACGCGACTGCGTTAGCCAACGGCTCCATAGATAATAATCCGCACAAATCCGCTCTTCTTAAAATTAAACAACTTAAGAGTGCAGACAAGAAAACCGCCCTCTCACTTTCACCAAATCAATCGGCAAAACCCACTGGAACTGTCTCAAAACATAATCGTACGCTTTCGGAGAAAATATCCACAAAGGAGGCCGTCAGTACGGACTCCAAACAAACCGCAAATACAAAAGACCTGCTATCCTCCCGGCCCAAAGTCGATGCTACCGAACATGAAAAATCGGCCATTCAAAACAACGTCTCAAAGGACGCAATCTCCGGAGTCAAAGAAAACAATCCGTTGAAGGAAAAAACAGATAAAGCTGTCACTACAACCCTTGTTACTTCCAAAAATCCAGAGAGTTCTGCGCTCCGCGGAAAAGACTCAGCAACTCAAAATCCTTCCGGCCAGACCGTTGATTCCAAAACCCATACAGCAAGCCAACCAAATACAGCAGCGACTCAATCCGTAACCAACATAAAAACAAGCAAGCCGGAAGCTTCTCAATTTGCCGAACAGGTTGAAAAACCCAAAGAAAAGGCAGCAATAAACGCAATCCGGGAACCCAGCGAAACAGCCGCCAAAATTGTATCCGGCGAGATCCAGCATAAGGGCGCTACTCCTGAAAACACCGGATCACACACCGATATTTCCCCAGCCGAAAGGGCTGCTTCTGTGACCCATATATCCACAAGGCATACAGAGACAATCAGTCGTCTTGGATCGCCTCAATCAGCGGCCGGACCATCTGAAACTCTTTCCCCGGCCCAGCAAATCCTGCGCGGCATGGAAGGCAGTTTGTCCGGCGAAACGCGAAGAATTGATATGGCCCTGGTCCCGGCCGGTCTCGGGATGGTCCGAATCAATTTGCAGCGAGAAGGAGATGAAATTTCCGGTCTTCTCCAGATTGAAAAAACCGAAACCCGTAGAGAAATCGAAAAATCCCTGCCGCAGATAATCGCCTCACTCGATGGACAGGGAATCCAGATTCGGAAAATTGAGATCGCTTCCATGCCTAATTCTCAACAAAGGCAGTCTGGTTTCGAGGGAACCAATGATTGGAGCATGAATCGGGAAATGACTGAGCACGGCCAAAATCGAAATGCCACAGCAGACCCAACCAGTAACAAAGCAGGTAATCGTTCAACGCTGCAAATTTTAACTCACGACAAAAAAAAGGCATACGATAATAATTCCAGCCTGGATAACCTGAATTTATTTGCGTGAAGGATTACCAGAAATCCACTATTATCGACCTTCCAAGCCGGGTCTTTAGCCATTTTTTAAAAATCTTCAAAAATTGGGGTAAAGAATTTCTTTAAATACACGAAAATATAAGGGAAAGGACTGTAATGACAGGAATTGAAAAAATGTATATTAACTCCAATACGCCTTTAATACCGTTAACTACGGATCAAAAAACCGTTGCGGCAGACCCGGCTGGCCGTAACTCTTCCGGACTGGGAGCCGATCAAATTGAGCTGGATACAGCGCATGAGAAATATATCAAACAGATCGACCGAGAAGAGAACGACTCGCAAAAGATACTTGAGGCCCGAAAAGCTCTCGAAAGCGGTCAATTAGACAGCATAGAGGCGGCTCGTCTTGCCGCCGAAGCCATCCTGCATTTCGGTATATAATTCACTTAAATTCGACTCCTCAATAACACCCCGAATACCTTTTTGTCTCTGAATCACCTCTTGGACATGCACCAATGTCCGATAATATCCCAAAAAACCACTTTTCTCCCTCAACAGAGATGTTTTTTTCGGAACTTTTTTTATAGGGCTTAAGAATTCGCAAAAGTAGCCGATAATGTTCATTGGAATTCGGTAGAAGAATAAATTTTATCGGTGTTTTTACGGATTGTAGTCAAACTGGTAAGGAGAAGTACCCATGTTAGCAATCAAAAACAACATCATGGCGGAAAACGCTGCCCGGCATCTGGGGAGAAGTTATGATGCCCTGGCTCGATCGGTTGAGCGTCTTTCCTCCGGCCTTCGGATCAACAGTGCTAAAGATGATGCCGCCGGCCTGGCGGTTCGTGAGTTGATGCGTGCGGATATCGCTGTCATCAAACAGGGCTCACGAAACGCAATGGATGCCATCAGCATGCTCCAGACAATGGAAGGAGCGATGGCCTCCATTAACTTTGTCCTCATCCGTATGAAAGAACTGGCCGAGCAGGCCGCTACGGGATCCTACTCCGAGCAGCAGCGGAACATCATGAACAATGAGTTCCAGGAGATGATGGACGAGATCAACCGGATCGCCGCAACAACCGAATTTAACAGCATTAATATGCTCAACAGCGCTACGGCTTCCAATCAGATTCACTTCGGCGTCAATTCCTATATTGATGTTCAGTCCGTGGATGTGCAGACCAGCGCATTGATTGACAGCGCCACGATTTCCATCACCGGTGAAGACGGAACCAATGCCGCACTGGCTCTAAACCTGGTCACCGAAGCGATTGAGCGAAAAGACAGCGCACGGGCCAGCTTTGGATATATGATGAACCGGCTGGAAAGCACCAACGAAGTGCTGAATATTCAGGCCGAAAACCTGATGGCTTCTGAATCACGTATTTCCGATGTCGACGTGGCCACGGAAATGGCCGCCCTGACACGTAACCAGGTACTGGCCCAGGCCGGCGTCGCGATGCTGGCTCAGGCCAACACGATGCCGCAAATGGCGCTGGCCCTGCTTCGAGGATAATTCCATCGGCTTCTTACCATGATGACAGGCCGGCAGGGTTTGATCCGAGCTCTGCCGGCCGCATGGTGACTTCTCCGACAAAATCGAATAAAAACACAACCCGCTAAAATCAAATGGAGGTTGTTATGAGTGCTACAATGACCTATCAGGAAACGGCAATCTCAACGCAGAATAAAGGCCGTCTGATCATCCTCCTCTACGATGGAGCCATCCGGTTTCTTCACCAGGGTCGCCGGGCAATTGAGAGCGCCAATTACAACCAAAAATCGTTCGCGCTGTCCAAAGCCCGTGACATCATTTATGAACTGAATCAATCGCTCAATCTCCAGGAAGGAGGAGCACTGGCCCAAAACCTCAGAAGTCTGTATAATTTTCTGTGGCGCTACATCGGGCAGGCAAGCATCCAGAATAACCCGGAAATGATCGAGAAGAGCATTCATATTTTGGAGGATCTGGCCGCTGCCTGGCGAAAAATTAATGAATAATTCATTTATCGAAATTCTTTTAATCTCGATTCGCCGGATCGCCTTTG
>JAHDQI010000023.1 GCA_018433925.1 Phycisphaerae bacterium
GCCGCCTGCGGCGCTGCCGCCCGAATCCCCGGAGCCGTGCTCTCGACCTCCTGCAGCGCCTTCCAGACGGCCTCATTGAAATGACTGTCCTCCTGCTTGTCCTCAGGACAATCCACCGCCCCCGCAATCCGGCTGCGGAGAATCGAATAATCCTTCAAAAAAGCGCAGTACTCCTCCGCCGCCGCCGGATCGTTTCGGCTCCACTCCACCAGGTACGTCAGTTCCTGATCGTTCAGGTCATTCTCGACCAGTCGAATCAAAAGACCCGTAATCTTCATCTGTTCGGAAAGTTGGCTCATTTACAGTTCCTGCCTGGCAAGCTGCCGGGTAATACAATGACGAAGCACAAGAAGAATCCGTGCAAAACTCTGGTACAGCCCGTTCAGAGAACGGCCCGTAAGCTGCGAGATTCGCTTGACCGAAACATCCTTTCGATACCGCATGAAAAGCAGTTTCTTATCGCTGTCCTGGAGTTTCTCCAGGCAGATTCGCAGCGCCTCAGAACGCTCGGCAACATCCCCGCTGCAGGGTTCGGCGTGTTTCGAAATCTGCGCATAAAAGGATTCATCAAAAACCATCCGCGTCTTCTTGTTCTTTCGAAGAAACTCCATCGCCTTGTTCCGGGCAATCGCAATCGCCCACGCCCCGAAATGGGTCCCCTCCTGATACTGGTCAAACTGCTCCCACATGATCGTCGCGGTCTCCTGAAGCAGCTCCTCCGCGTCATCGTGATTGTGGACAATGATGAGTAAAAAAGAATAGATCCGCGTGTTCACGCTGTTGTAAAGCTTAAAAAAACGACTGTTTTTGGCTGTTTCTTCTCTCATCACGCTCAATCAAAACCACACTTCTTGTTTCCGAAACCTAATGACTTTTTCTGCGATTTTCCCATGCGAAAAACCTCTTTTTTAATCAAAAAAGTACCAATTGTGGTTATCGGACCCTGGCCGGGGATTCACACTGCTTATTATTACGTCTTTTTCGGCCCAATGATATACCCCAAATAGCCAATCGGGTTGAAAAAAGGCCTCCCACCAGAGGCAACCTGACCGCAAACTGCCCGTTGTATAAAATCTCTTTAGAAATGCGATATACAGGACCATGTACTTCTGTATTTACAAAGCCCCCCTGCCTGCCCCCGTAGCCAACACCCCGGCCGTCACAGAAAATCCACAGAAGACAACCTCTTTTTCACCCCTTGCGCCGCCTCAAGCAGGCCGCGCGTCTTCTCGATGGCGTATTTAAAGGAATACGCCTCGGCATGTTTTTCAAACACACCCAGCGAGGTCTCCAGAAACGAAATACCCTCACAGACCAGCGAGACATCCGATGCGATCTCCCCGCGGCGATACAGGGCATGGCCCAGGTTATGACAGAGTGCCCCATACGTATAAGAGGAATCCTCTGTCTCCGGCGCAAATCCTTCCAGCGCGGTCCGGGCAACCTGCCCCCCCTTCTCCAGCAGATCCGCGTCAGACTTCCAGTCCCCCAGGTGAACCAGCGCCGACGACAAATCCCCGCTTCGCTTGGCAAACTCAAAGACATCCGTCTCCCGATCGCATCGCGCAAGGGCCTTTTGGAAAAACCGAACAGCAACCTCCATCGCCTCCGCTGCCTCCGCCGCACGCCCTTTGAGCATCAGCGATTCGGCCTGGTCATGCTGCTCACGTCCGATCCGGATCGGATCAGACAGCACATCCTCCTCGGCATAATCATAATACACCCGCCTCCATTTCTGCGCCGCCTCGTCCTGGCCGGCCAGCCGGCTGAACTCCGACAACTGGCGAGTCGTCTGAACCAGCTCTTCCACTTGCATCTGCGGGTTTCGCTTCCGATTCTCCGAAAGCAGGGCGTATTTTTCCTCCAGCCGGCAAACCGTCTGCGCATACTGCTGCAGCTCCGAATGAAACGCGATCAGGTTCGTATAAATCCGAATTAAATCCTCCAGGTACCTCGCCCCCTCCGAGGCATACAACTCCCGAAAAATCTCAAGCCCCTTCTCCGTATACGAAAGACCCTTTTCAAATTCCCCGTTCTGATAGCAAAAATACCCCGCATCATGATATTTATACGCCAGTTGAGGCCTGAATTTATGCGGGTTGCGCGCCGCCAGGTCCAGCAGCAGATTAATGATCTCCTCCAGCGTCTGGAAAACCTCGCGCAGATTCCCTTTTCCATACAGCAGGGAACGCAGCGTCTCCAGTGACAAAATCAGCGGCTCGGCATACTCATCCGGACGCTTGCAAAGAAACTCCCGCCGAATCGTAATCGACTCCGTTTCACTGGCAATGGCCTCCTCGATACGCCCCAGCTCATTATGGCTGATCGCCAGGTTGTTCAGGTAGCGCGCCAGTTGCGGCGCATACAGCGTCCAGTTGACCGCCACCAGCTTTCGGCCGCACTCCACCGCCCGGCAGATCAGGGCATACGCAAACGGCGGATCGTTCAGGGTCCGATAGCGAAGCGTCAGGTTATTCAGGCAGTCGGCGTATTCCGAAAGAAACTGTGTATCCTCCGGGGCCGGGGCCTCCAAAACAAGCCGCGCCTCGGCAATCTGTCCGGTAATCGTCCCCGGATCCTCCGGGTACCGTCCCAGGGACGCAAGAGCCCCGAGCAAATCATGCCGCGTCCAGGAGGCCAGGATCGCCGGGTCCGGATCCAGGAATTGAAGATCATCCAGAATCCACCCGCTTTCCCGGTGCGCCTTGGCCAGCGACACCAGCCGACGATCCAAAGGATCCTTCCCCGGGATCGTTTTACGCAGCAGTTCAATCGCTTCCTCCGCCTCCCCCAGGGCCTGCCGAAGCGCCGCCGCGTCGCGCGGATTGCCCCGGTGCCGATGCGTGGCCAGCTTAATCAGGTACCCCGCCTTCTCCTCATCCGAAACCGAGGTCTCCTGAACCAAAATCTCATGCACCCGCAGCCCCAGCGCCCGCACCGATTCCGTACGTTCCGGAATGATCTCCGAGAGTTCCCGAAGCGACTCCGGCCGACACGAGCCCGAGTCAACCAGCGAAAGCGGCCACTGCTCGACCCCCTCAAACGAAGACCGCGTGCGCCCATCCACCACGTAGTCCGGAATCCCGTGCAGATCCTGAACCAGCCGAATCAAATTCGACCAACCCTTCAGACCTGTCCATTCGATAATCCGGTCGAGCGTCTCGACCGGCTCAAAATGAAACTCCCGCTGCTCTCGAAGCAAGATCGTCGCCGCGAAACCCTCCGAAACAATATCCGGCTGAATCAGCCCCGTTTCCGCATCCCCGCTGAGTGTAATCGGCTCATGAAAAATCGCCTTCCGATGCCCCTCGATTTCACGCGTCGAATACTTGTCCGTAATATCCTGAATCTCCTCCCGCAGGATACGCTGCCACTGACGCCCCGACTGCGCAAGACCGATCCCCCCGATACAAAGAATCGCCGCCGTATGATTCAGCGCCGCCAGAAGATCCCCGTCGCTGCCGCACAAACGCTGAATATACTCAAGCTCCCGATCCACCGCACCCCAGATCAGCTCCCCCCGTCCCCAAAGCGGCAGATAATCCGCCGTCCCCGCCTCGCAGGCGTGAATCGCCGCCATCTGAAGATACAGCGGACGATTCAGCGTGTTGATCTGAATCCGGCGCCAGTCTTCCATCGAAAAATCCGGCAGCCCCGGAGCCGCACGGCCGGTCACACGCGCCCAGCTTTCAAACGTGGACTGGATAATCAGGCGGCTGGTCTCCGCGTCCACCTTCTGATCCTCCGAATCCCGGCTGTGCGGCGGAAGCAGTTCCGTCAGGCCCCGATAACAGGGTTTTTGAAGCCGGTCCTTGACCTGCCCCTCCCCGCTCTGCAGCAGCGTTTGAAGCCACCCGCACGTTTCCTCCCCGTGCCGTTCGATCAAAAGCACACGAATCGTCGCCCCGGCCCGATCTCCCTGATCGGCTCCCAGGTAATGAAGATCAAGATCCGCCAACTGCTGCAGCAGAACCGAAAGACCCTCGGCCTTCGAGGCCGCGTAATCAACCACAATCAGCGTCGGGACCATCGGTCGCCACTGCCCAAAACCCGGCGACTGGAGAAACAGCTTCAGCCCGTGCCCGTCCAGCATCCCCGCGTGCCAGCCCGCGGCAAGGGCCTGCTCGGCAAATTCCATCGCAAGCCGCGTCTTGCCGATGCCCCCTTCCCCGATAATCACCTGCCACCGGAAAAAACCCTCTTCCGAAAGAAACGCCTTCAGCGATTCCAGCTCCCCCTCGCGGTTTATCATCGGGATAAAACTCTGATACGCCTGAAGCCACAAACTGGGCTGCTGGCTGTCCAGCCCCGGACGCGGCCGTTTCAGCGGAAGATACGCCCCGTACGGTTCAATCCCCAGCGTCGAACCCGGCTTGACCCCCGCCGGCAGGGGACCGGTCATAACCTGCCCGCTCGCCTCTCGTCGCCACGGACTCGACAGCAATGACTTCACCGTCTCCGCAATCAAATCCAAATAGCCGTCAATCGGCCCCGCCGCCGCGTCAATCCACTGGCAATTCGCCAGAAAATAACGCAGCGTTGACCACGGCACAAAATCCCGAATGCGCACCGGAAGCATCGACAGCCCTTCGTTATCCGCAAGGATTATCTCCCGTTCCGTATGCGGCGACCGGTTGCATTCCGGCGAAACCAGCACCAGCAGCACCCGGCAG
Organism: Phycisphaerae bacterium; assembly: GCA_018433925.1. Classification (GTDB taxonomy): domain Bacteria; phylum Planctomycetota; class Phycisphaerae; order Sedimentisphaerales; family Anaerohalosphaeraceae; genus JAHDQI01. Next base: position 4,674 of record JAHDQI010000023.1, read on the forward strand.
TTCCGAATCCCCTCCACAATCTGCACCGGAAAAGACTGCCCTCCACCGATGCTCTTCGGGGCAAACCAGCAGCGCAGCCCCTGACCCTCCAGGTGCCCCCGCACCTGCTGGGCCACTTCGTTGTCCTGCGAGGCATAACTGACAAACACATCGTAACGCATCGAATACCCTTCGCGCTCGAACACAATCTCCCTTCAGACATCCTTCCGAGACGATCGGAACGGCCCCGGCCCCCCTTACAGCGTATCCACCGAAGGCGGCCCCGCCGGCGGAGCGGCAGCGTCCCCCGGATCCCGGCCCGTCGCGATCACCGCAAGAATCCGGGGACGCTTCTCATCCATCGTCGGGATGATATTCTGAAGCATCCGACGAAACTGCGTCGAACTGGGCGGGTTATCCATCACCCAGAAATCCCCGTTGACCAGAATCTCCCCGCTTCGCGGATCCCGGCACCACTTGATCCAGCGAAGCCCTAAATTCAGTTCGCTCAGCACCGCCAGCACCGCCGGAAGATGCGGACTGTCCGGCGGGCATTTCGCATAGTCCATCGAGGCAAACTGAAGAAAATCGCCGTCCATCTGCAGCGACACTGTAATCCGCAGCGGCCCGCTCCGTCCGTTCAGCCCGAACATCGCCGCCGGCGCCTTCGGATGAATAAAATAGTTCAGCCGTTCGCCATCCAGAAGTCCCTTCAACGCATCAAACGTCATTCCCATAATCAAGCCACCCTTTCTACAAAAGTTCTATCCGTAACGTTTCATCCCGGCGCACTCGACGGGCGCTGCACGATGCCTCTCCCGAAGAATTCCCCCCGCCTTCCACCGCCGCAAGCACAACCTGACGAACCCCCTCCAACTCGCCCTGCGCATCGGCCAGCGCCAGTTGCTCCTGCACCCGGTTGCGGAGAATCATCGACAAAAAACGAACCCCCAGTTGCGGCTGCCACCGAGACAGCAAATAATCCGGCAGCCCCTTCTCCCACGAAAGCGACAGCCCGCGCGACTGCGTGGTTTCCTGAAGCGACTGAAGCTGACGGCCGATGACCTCCTCCAGGGCCGGACGACCCAGACTCTGAAACAGAAACCGCTGCCGAATCCGGCCCAAAAACTCCGTTCCCAGCCCCATCCGAAGCAAATCCTGTGAAAGCGATTCCTCCGTAATGGTCACACGAACCCCTCCCTCTTCCGCCGAAAAACCAAACGTCTTCGGCCGCTCATAACTGCATCCGGCGTTGCTCGTAAAAATCAAATAACACCGCCTGAAATCCAGCAGGTTGCCGTCCACATCCTCGGCCTGCCCCTCATCCATAATCCGCAAAAGCACCTCCCCCACCGAAGCGTCGGCCTTTTCAAACTCGTCAAACAGCAAAACGCACTCCGGCATATCCCGAATCCGTGACAGCAGCCCCCCCTGCCCGCGGGCATATCCCACATACCCGTGCGGCACACCCAGCAGACGCCACGACGAAGACGATCCCCCCCGGCCGCCGACCCCTTGCAGCGTGTTGCAGTCAATCCGAATCACCGCCTCCCGGTCCCCCCCCAGGAGCCGCCCCAGCGCCAGCGCCGTTTCCGTCTTGCCCGTCCCCGTCGGTCCCCCGAACAGGTACACCCCGCGAGGCCCCTTGCGCTGCTTCCACGAACCCAGCCCTGCCACAAACGCCTGCGATAGACGCCGCAGCAGCTCGTCCTGCCCCACGATCTTCGCCGTCAGCCGCCGGTACACATCCTCCTCCGTCAGCCGCTCGCTTCGAATAATCGCATGGCCGACCGTATGCTCCAGCCCCCGCAGCAAATGATGCTCCTCCAGCCGCTCGCTCCGCGGACGTCCCGTCACCGCCAGCGCACAGGCATGATCCAGAAGCTGAATCGACTTATCCGGCTGATACCGGGACGGCAGATACTCATCCGTCAATTCCACCGTCCGCTGCAAAAGCGATTCGTCAATCTCCAGCCCCGTGTAATGGGCCGTAAATCTCGGCAGCCGCGAGCGAAGAATCGAAAGCGTCTGCTCCGCCGAAGGAGGAGCCAGCCGAATCGTCTCAAAACGCCGCGTCAGCGCCCCGTCGGGTTCAATATAATGCCGATATTCACTGTACGTTGTACACCCGATGCACGCGATGTCCCCGCGCCCCAGCGCCCCCTTAAACGCCTCGTTGGCGTCGCTGAACGGACCGTGCGAATGCACCCCGCTCTGAAAGAGCGAATGAATCTCATCCACAAACAAAAGAATCTTCGGATTCTCCGTCAGCACCGTCAGCAATTGCTTGATCCGTTCCTCATATTGCCCCACAACCGAGGCCCCGGATCGCAAAAAAGCCGGTGAAAGCTCAAAAATATCCATCTCGCACAACAAAGCCGGCAAACTCGAATCCTGCTGCTTCATCCGCCGCGCCAGCTCATAAACAAGAGCCGTCTTGCCCGTCCCCGGATGACCGATCACAATCGCGTTGTGCCGTTTCATCTTGCTCAGCGTAGTCACCAGCGCCTCAAAAGCCCCGGCCGCCTCAAAGCGCCCCCGGTCCGGAAGCTCCAGGTCCGTCAGCATCCGCCCGAAAGACGAGAGGGCCTTCAGCGCCCCCGCGCGCTGCGGACTGTCCCGCCACGCGCCCGGCGCCCCGCCGGGCGACCCGGATACCCCCGCCGGCCTGAGCTTCTCGGCCGTCCGATTCAAAACCTCCTCATCGGCCCCGCACAACTGAAGATACGCACGCCCCGGAACGCTCACAAGCAGCGCCTCAAAAAGCCGATCCACTGACACCGGCACACCCGAGGCGGCAAACGCGCCGAGAATCGGCTTCAGCGCCTCCGCTACAGGCACCGTATCGGCCTGCGGACGAACCGGTTTCGGCGCCTGCAGATAACGCTCCAGTTCCGGATACGCCTGCCTGACCGAGCCCTGCGCATAGCAGGCCGCCAGCAGCGTCCCGACCTCCAGCGCCTGTCCGGCCGGCGTCGAACGCTTGGCCAGATCCACTGCCTGACGGCAAGCTTCCTCAAATGCGATACTCATCGAACAAACCCCTCCCGGCGGCAAATCCGCTCGCATTCCGAAATCCAGCCGGCGGCCATCGAATTGTCCGGCCACTTCACGGAAACCCCCGAAACGGAAAGACGTTCGCTTCCGCATACACCCGTCTCATAAACCAGTCCCGTCTCCGAAAGATCCGGGCTTGCCGGCAAACGCGACTGCCGAAACGCAGGGGCATACAGGGGATCGCCCCACCCCATTCCCTCGGACTGCTTATTGGCTGATTCCATCATAATTCCTCTCAATATAAATCAGGTTACCGGC
>JAHDQI010000350.1 GCA_018433925.1 Phycisphaerae bacterium
AATGGCTTGGCTTTGAGAACTTATGCATGATGCTGCATGATGATCCGGTTTTTGTTTCGGAGATGATTGAGTTCTGGCAGGCTTTTATCGCGGCGCTTTTGAATCGTGTTTTGAAATACATCGTGCCGGACTGGTTCCATATTTCGGAGGATATGGCGTACAAGGGCTTTTCGATGATCTCTCCGGGGATGTGTAAAGAGTTTTTGATGCCGTGCTGGCGGACGTGGGGCGATATTGTTCGCAAGGCCGGGGTTCCTATTTACGCAATCGATTCGGACGGCTACATTGGAGAACTGATTCCGCTGTGGATCGAGGTTGGGATTCGCTGCTGCGATCCGGTTGAAGTCGCCGCGGGCAATGATCTCAATGTATTCAGGAAGCAATTCGGAAACCATATGGCCTATTGCGGAGGCGTGGATAAACGATGCATTGCCGCCGGGGGGAAAATCCTGGAGGACGAAATCCGGCGCATTGAGCCGGTGATCGCAAGCGGCGGTTATATTCCCGGCTGTGATCACGGAGTTCCGCATGATGTTTCGTGGCCGAATTTTGTGCATTATGTAGGTCTTCTGGCGGAGCGAACCGGGTGGATGTAGCCGGGCTTTTTTCCGAAGGGCCTGCTTTTCTTTCAGACCAGATGACAGCCGATAAAGTGATCGTCGCCCTGCGCGATCAGATCAGGCTGTTTCTGCCGACACAGTTCAACGCAATGGGAACATCTCGGATGAAAGCTGCATCCGGCGGGCAGATGACCCGGGTCGGCGACCTGTCCCATGTGCTTGTATTCCATTTTCCGGTCGGGGTCCGGATAGGGAATTGCCGAAAGAAGGGTTTTTGTATAGGGGTGTCCGGGTTGATTGAAAACGGTTTCGGTATCACCCAGTTCCACGATACGGCCGGCGTACATGACCGCCACGCGATCTGAAATGTAGCGAACCACGTTCAGATCGTGAGCTACAAAAATGAGCGTCCATTCAAACTGACGCTGCAATTCCCTGAGCAGGTTGATGATCTGTGCCTGGACGGAAACATCCAGAGCGGACACCGGCTCATCACAGATTACAAAGGAAGGTTTGAGGATCAGCGCCCGTGCAATTCCAATCCGCTGCCGCTGTCCTCCGCTGAAGGCGTGGGGGTACCGGGCCGCATCCTCCGGTTTCAGGCCGACTTTCGTGAGCATTTCGGCCATTTGTTCTTTTCTCGTCTTTGCATTGCCGATTTTATTAATCACGAGGGGTTCGGTTACGATACTGCCTATCGTCATCCGCGGATTGAGCGAAGAAAACGGATCCTGAAAGATCATCTGAATTTTCGGTCTGATTTTTTTTAATTGTCTTTCGCTCAGGCAAGCGAGGTCAACGGGGGTTCCGCTGTCACTGAAAAGGATTTTTCCGCGGGTCGGCCGTAAGGCCCGAACGATGGCTCTCGATGTGGTTGTTTTTCCGCATCCGCTTTCTCCCACCAGCCCCAGTGTTTCTCCGGGATACAAATCAAAGCTGACGTGATCGACGGCTTTGACAGAAATGGTTTTTCGGCTCCATCGTCTGCCGCACGGCAGATGAAAATATTTGCACAGGTCGCGGACACTCAGAAGGGGCATTTTATTTTGTGTTGTCATGCCTGAATCTCCTCGGCCCGCAGGCAGGCAACACGATGATCCGGAGAGAGGGGTTGTGATTCAGGCGGCCGTCCCCGATCACAAAGGTTCTTTTGGGCGTATTTGCATCGCGGATGGAAAGGACATCCCGGCGGGATGCAGGCCCCCGAGGGGACGGATCCCCGGATGGATTCGAGGGGTTCCCCGGCCGGATGGAGTCCCGGCAGGGATTTTAATAACGCTATCGTGTAGGGATGGCGGGGCGTTTTAATAATTTTTCGAACCGGTCCCTGTTCGACGATTCTTCCCATGTACATAACGGCGACATCATCGGCGTTTTGAGCCACGAGGCCCAGATCGTGAGTGATCAGAAGGATGGACAGATTCATCTGTTTCTGAAGCTCTTTCATCAGGTTCATGATTTCGGCCTGAATGGTCACATCGAGAGCCGTTGTGGGTTCATCGGCGATCAGCAACTCGGGTTGGCAGATTAAGGCCATGGCAATGACCACCCGCTGTCTCATCCCTCCGCTGATTTCGTAGGGATATTGTTTGAGCCGTGCCCGGGGGCCGGGGATGCCTACCCGGCGGAACATGTCCACGGTTAGGGCCTCGGCTTGTTTTCTGCTTTTGTTCTCATGGATGCGGAGTGATTCGGCAACCTGGCTTCCGATGGTGTGAACGGGACTGAGTGCCGTCATCGGCTCCTGGAAAACCATGCTTACCATCTGTCCCCTCAGGCGGTAGAGGGTATCGGATTTTGGATGTAACGAAGCAATCGCCACCGGATTTTCTTCTTTTGGATACAGGGTGATCTTTCCGGATACGATCTTTCCGGGTTTTTCAATGAGTTTCAGGATGGAATACGCGGTCACTGTTTTTCCGCATCCGCTTTCTCCTACAAGGGCCAGGGTTCGTCCCCTGGGGATTGAGAAGGAGACCCCATTAACCGCCCGGATCAATTCCTGATCGGTGGGAAAATGGATGTGCAAATCTTCAATGCTCAGAACTGAGTCGGCTGTACATTTCATAGTTTATCGTCCTCCGTAGGGATCCACGGCATCCCGCAGGCCGTCTCCGAGGAAATTGAAGGACAGGACCAGCAGAATGATAAAGACAACGGGCATCATCAGCCAGGGATAATTGGCTACCGTGGTCATATTCATGCAATCCTGCAGCATCACTCCCCAGCTTATAATCGGAGGCCGCAGGCCCAAGCCGAGAAAGCTCAGGGTGGTTTCTCCGAGCACCATGGCGGGTACGGTCATTGTCAGCGCCACAATAATATGACTTGTAAATCCCGGCAGCAAATGACGGAATATGATTCTCAGGTGTCCGGCGCCGAGCAGATAGGCGGCCAAGGCATATTCTTCCTCGCGCAGAGCGAGCAATTTGCCGCGTACAATTCTGGCCAGGGGGGGCCAGTTGAGCATGCTTAAAACGATTGTAATGACAAAATAGATTCTGAGCGAGGACCAGTCATCCGGCAAAATCGCCCCGAGTGCAAGCCACAAAGGCAGTTTCGGCAGGGAATTGACAATTTCAATCACCCGCTGGATAAAGCTGTCGGCGGCGCCGCCCAGATAGCCGGAGATTCCGCCGACGGTCACCCCCAGCACAAACGTGATTACAATGGCAATGATCCCCACGGATAACGAAACGCGGGCTCCGTGAATGAGTCGGCTCAGGATATCCCGGCCGTATCTGTCGGCTCCGAGCAGGTGAAAAGATGCGCTGCTTTTTTCAGCCGACGGCGGCTTGTCGGCGTCAATCCCGATAAAACGACGGGACAGCGGCAGGATCCCCCACAGTTTATAAGGATGACTTTTGGCGAAAAAAGCCAGGGGGATGACGGTGCTGCGATCTTCGGTGTACGTTTTGCGCAGGGTCACAGGGTCCACATGCTGAACCATAGCAAACACATGCCATCCTTCGGAGATGCTGAATCGTGGGATTTGAGGGGGGCAGTAGATTTGATCGAAATTCCGCTGCTGCGGATTCTGCGTGGAAAAAAATTCCGCGAAGACAGCGATTCCATACAGAATCTGGAGAAGGAAAAAAGCGCCCAGGGCGAGCCGGTGCCGGGCGAACCGGATTCGGATCAATTGCCACTGAGAACTTGTTGCAGTTGTATTCGGCATTTTTTTTCCTGCAATTCGAACTAACGGGTTCCGGTTCGGAAGCGAATCCTCGGATCGAGCCAGAGCAAAAGTAAATCACTTATCAGTGTTCCGACAACACCCAGCAGGCTCAAGACCATGAGCATCGAGCCGGCCAGGTACATATCTTCAATCATCAGCGCATCGAGCATCATCGGGCCGACGGTGGGCAGACTCAGTACCACTGCGACAATGGCCCCTCCTGAAATCAACTGAGGGAAGAGGGCGCCGATTCCGGAGACAAAAGGATTTAAAGCCAGCCGCACGGGATACCTGAATAACAGCCGCACCGGCCGGAGCCCCTTGGCTTTGGCCGTAATTACATAGGGTTTTTTCAGTTCATCCAGCAGGTTGCCCCGCAGAATGCGTATCATGCCTGCGGTGCCGCCGATACTGAGCACGGCAATCGGCAGCCAGATGTGTTTGAGCAGATCGATTCCTTTGTTCCAGTCCCAGTGCGGCTGGACACCGTATTCACTGCTGAACAGCCCGGAGACCGAGACCCCGAAGACTGCTTTGCAGGCGTATATGGCGATCAGCGCTAAAAGAAACGGGGGAATGCACATGCCCATAAAACCAAAGAGCGTAATGATATAATCCCCCAGTGAATATTGTTTGACGGCGGAGTAAATACCGATGGGAAACGCCAGCGACCAGGTCAGCAGGATCGAGCCGAGGGAAATCAGAATCGTCAGCAGAATCCGGTCTCCGACGAGGTCGTTGACGGACCGGCCGCCGTCCATGGTTCGTCCCAGGTGCCCCTGGAGCAGGCCCTTGTCGGCGGAATCGAAGGTGACAAACCACTTCAATCCCATCCATCTTCCGTACTGGACCCAGACCGGCTGATCGAGCCAGAACATCTCACGGAGGTCTTTGACTTCCTGGATTCGCGAGGCATCTCCCATTTCCTGCAGCATCATAATGCGCGACGTTACATAATCTCCGGGTGGGGCCTGGATAATGATAAAGATCAGCACCGAAACGATCAGCAGAGTCGGGATCATGATCAGGATTCGTTTGGCCAGAAACGGGTGCCGGAGGACGGCCAGCAGAAACAAAAACAGCAGAATACCGAGGAGGCAGAGTCGGATAAATGCCTGTACAAAACGAGCGCCCTGTCGGGAGGACTGGCCGGAGGACTCCGTTTCGATGAACTTTAAATTGGGGGGCATCTTCATCGCAGCGAGGATATCCTGCATCTCCCGGATGTGACCCGGGTGGGCGGCCGGGTGCTCAAAGAAATAGGTTTCCAGCCCGGCATTCCCCGGGGTTTTAAACTCCCAGCATGAAACCGCGGTTCTCGGCACATTTTTCAGGTCTTTATTGACGATCACAAGGGTCGGCGGAGGGGTTGAAATGTTGATTGTCCAAAGATTTCCGGCATTGATTCGTAAAATCTGATCCATCACTTTTTTCTGCTGCTCCGGCCGGCTGTATCGGCGTAATTGCCCGTCGTATAATTCCATCACTTTTCGGCAGTCGCTGTCCGGAGGCGGCGGGATACACCCTGCGGCCAGGGATGCCGGGTCTCCGTACAGGCCGCCTTTATAGTACCAGCGTGCATAACCGATGGCGAAGTAGCAGCTCGTATCGGAGGGAACAAAATAACGGGGAGAAATGACCGGCAGAAATTCACTGTTTCCCATCCAGACATTGAGATCATGCTGCAGCGACATCGCTTCGATATAAAACAGTCTTCGATTGATGAATCGAGGAATTGCTCGAATGCCCACTTCTGCCCAGTCGTCCACGACCATCTGTACAATGCCGGGGCTTCCGAAACTGCTTGCCACGTTGAGGTAAAAGGTCATTCGCCGGCCGTCCTGATAGGTCCGGTATCCCTCGGAATCCCTTTGCCGAAGGCCGATTTCATCCAGCCGCTGATTGGCCCCGGCCGGATCATACCGGGTGAAACTGGTGTATAATTCGGGATTGTAGAAGTACGATTCCGGTCCCGGCGCACACTGGGCAGGTTCGGCCATTCCGCTATACTCCGCCCGAATGATGTTTTCCCGATGAATGGCCAGGGAGAGGGCCTGTCTGAAGCGCGGGTTATTCAGCAGGGCATGCTTGTTCCGGCTTTCCGCTTTGTCCGGATCGATTCGATAATTCAGATTGCAGGTCATTAAGAACTGGCTTCGATCCCCCGAATACCAGTGATAGATTTCGTAGCCGCTGTTTTCGGCCTGGCTCATCAGATGGGTATATTCTTCGAACGGAATGTAGCGGAGCTGCATGGATACTTCCCCGTTCGCGGCGGCGATCGGAATCATTTCCTGGGTTCGCTGCGTAAAGACCAAGCTGTCGATATAGGGCAATTGGTGGCCCTGGGTATCGACCATCCAGTAATATGGATTGCGTACCAGGGAATAGGGCGGCGAGGCCTGATACTTTCGATAGATCCAGGGCCATAATCGCGGGTAATCCGGATAATTTTGAACATCATACAGCATATTTCGAAACAAAGCCGCCGCGTTTTGAAGTCCGGTTGCCTCCAGTCGCTGCCGGATGATGTCGGGATCGCCGATCATCGGGTGATACGGGCGAAGGTAATGGGCCGGATAACTGAGCATGTTGGCATAGGTTTCTCCTCCGCCGTTCATGCCGTCAGAGGCAAGCTGTGCGAGGAAAATTCCGTTTGGAAACGGAAATGTAATTTTGAAGGTATACGTATCGATCTTTTCCATCTTTCCCGGCCTGCCCTGCACTTTCATAATGCCGGGCACCTCCGCCAGGATGCTCTTCTCATTGGCAATGTATTTCCACCAAAACAGGATATCATCCGCCGTAAACGGATGGCCGTCTGACCATCGCATTCCTTTTCGCAGGTGAAAAATAAACTCCCGATTGTCGGCAGAGACTTCAAATGCTTTGGCTACATGGGGAACAATGGGATACCCCTGCGGAGACCATCTGACCAGGGTGACATAGGATAATCGTGAAATAATTTCTTCCGGAACGATGCTTTGCGGGCTGACCCGATACCAGGTGCCTCCGTATGTACCGATGCCGTCCACTCCTTCGACCACGACCGGTTCCGGGCCGGTTCGCTGATCAACAGGCGGCAGGAGTCCCTGCCGGACCAGGTCTGTCAGCAGGGGGGCTTCGTGCCGGGGATACCAGGAGGCCTGTTTTCCTTCTTCGTAATTGACTGGCCTGTATACGACAAGCGGGTGATTGGGATCCATTGGGGTTTTCCGCATTCGCGAGATTGACTCGACTTGTTCCCGGCTGTATGCAGGGATCGAATCGGAAAGATCGGGCCGTGTAATCCAGGCAAAAAAAAGGAGGATCAGGACGAATCCGACAGCCGCGGCAAACAGGGACAGAAGATAGAATGTTACTTTTTTCAGGTTCATGAGCAAACGATTTTGTCCGGAATCCGGTTTTATCTTTCCACGACAGAACGCAGGTTCACCAGGTACATCTGTCTTCCGAGGCCGCCGTGCGGTGAATCCACGCAGAGCCATCGCCCGTCACGGCTGAGCCGGGGGTGAAGATCGCATCGCCATTCATTATCTTCTTTTCCGCTTTGCGATCCATCATATTCCGGAGGCAGATAAAAGGTACCCAATTCCACGAATCGATTCGTTTTTACATGATAAAGATAAAGCTGCTGTTGTCTGTTTTCATTGGGATAGGTGTCTCCCGCAAGCCATTGTCCTCCGGGCACATACGAGATATGGCCGCCTGAATTCGGCAGGATGCCTGCCCCGACTTGTTCTTTTTTTCCATGGCCGTCTTGATAAAGCGAAAATCCTCCATCCTGCACAATCAGATGGTCCTCATCCCGCCAGTTAAAATGGCCGCACCCCCCGGCGACCAAGACCTGAAGCCGGCTGCCGTCGGAGTCCGCGATCAGCATGCGGGTCTTGAAAGGCCAGCCGCGTCCCCGGTCGGGCCGCCAACGATGCAGAAAAACAAAGCGGGAGCCGTTTGGATTAAAAAGCGGGCAATTGACATAATGCATACTGTCTTTCCAATCCGCTTTCGAATGAGGCAGATCCCGCAGCCGGCGGAGAGAAAGCATCAGTTTTTTCCGACCGGACCGGAGATCCAGGTGATAGATTCCCATGTCTTCCGGCGCCAGAATATCGTGATTTCGGTCTTGTATTCCCGCATAACCGTATCCGGGGCGCATATATTCGAGCCGTTCAAAATCCAGCCCCAAGGCACTGTTGCCGGAAGGGTGGACGGTAAAAAACGGAAATGGGAGTTCGTGTTTTTCGCCCGTCCGGATATCCAGAATCCGGGTTATGAAACGATCGCCGCTTCGGTCATTCCAAAGAATTTGATTTTCGTATCCGGGTCTCCACTGAAGCATGCATCCGCTCTGCCAGCACCAGGCGCGGCTGTGACCCAGGGGGATCCAGGCGTCCTTGCTTTCGGTATCGACCATTCCAATGGTGATCGAATCTTCCGGACCCGGCCGGCGGTGTTCAAATTCGGCTTCCATGCCCAGAAGATATCGTCCGGAGCCATCGAACTGCTGCTTGTCGTAGTAACCAAACCAGTGATACCCCGGCGGCCGGGTAACGGGTCTGACGGAGATGTTTTGAACCGGATTTGTTTTCACTTTTTCCCGCCGCTCTTTCCTTTGGTTTTGTTTTTCTGTCCAGGGCCTTTTCCCTGCCGAAAGGAAGGGATTTGATGCAGCAGTTCCCGTACGGTATAATACGCCAGTTTTGGCATTCGATATTCGTTGACGAGTCCTTTGTTGTTGAAACAGCGGGGTCTGCCGATCGAGATTCTGCTCAGGGAAGCGGTACGGCCGTCACAGAACTGCCAGATAAAAAACCCCTGGACGACCTGGCTGCGAAGGATTCCCCGGATTCCGTTTTCGAGCAGTTTTTGCTGGTAATTTTCGGTCCAGCGTCGGCCGGATTCAAAGGTGGTTTCTCCGAGCAGGGCACCGGCCCCGAATTCAGTTACCAAAAACGGTTTGTTCTGTCCGTTTTGGATCAGCCAATCGCGGATGTCTTTGAGCTTGATTGAGAATCGCTCTTCCAGATCATCCAGCGGTTTGTCGTCATCGTACCAGCCGGGGTACATGTTCCAGCAAATGATATCGAGCAGGTCAAAGCAGATGTCATTTTTGCCGCAGGCGGACGCAAAACTGATAAGCCGGGAATCATCCAGGCGGCGCATTTCTGCGGCCAATTTGGAAAACAGGGCTTTGCCTTCGGGCGCGCTTGATTTGGACTCATTCTGGATGCCCCAAATAACGATTGAAGGGTGATTGCCGTCTCGTTCGATCATTTCACGGGCCATCCGGAGGGCCCGCTGTTCAAGCCGCGGACTGGCCAGGGCATCGGCCGGGTGATTCCAGAAGGCCAGTTCCTCCCAGAACAGAAATCCCATCTGGTCGCAGTAATCCAGCACCACCGGGTCATTGGGATAGTGGCTGCCGCGAATGGCATTGACGCCAAGGTCTTTTAATATCTGCATGTCTCGATGGATCAGCGAGGGCGGGACGGCATATCCCAGTTCCGGATGGTCATTATGACGATTGATCCCTTTGATAAATATCTCCTTTCCGTTCAGGAGGAGTTTGTCTTTTTGAGTTTCAATTTTTCGAAACCCGGTGCGCTCATATAAATCGTCCGTACTGCAGCCGATGCGAAACGTATACAGATGCGGATGTTCCGTATCCCAGAGAAGCGGGCGAAAATCATTGAGTACAAACCGGATTTCCTGTTCGGCTCCGGCCGGGATCACGGCCGTGAGGGTTTCTTTGTCGAAAGAATCCGATTCCAGAAAAAAAACATCTTGAATTTCGCGGCGGGTCCAGTTTTTGACCTGTGCGCAGAAGGTTACGTCCGAAACCTGATCGCCGTCCCATTTGGGACGAATGTGAATCCGGTCAATCGAAAGAGAAGGAAAATGTTCCAGTTCGACCTCGCGGTAGATTCCGCCCCAGACGAACCAGTCTACAAACCGAAGCGGCAGGGTATCCCGGTCATTGATTTCATTATCCACTTTCACGACCAGGCGGTGCTCCCCGGCCGGGAGATCGGGAAGGTCAAACCGGAATTTTGTATAACTGCCGTAATGAGAACCCAGTTTTTTTCCGTCCAGAAAAACGTCCGCCTGGCCGCTGACGGCATGAAAGGTCAGCCGACAGCCGCCGGGGGTTTCCGTTACAAACGAACGGCTGTACCAGGCAACTCCTTTGTAATCATAGCGGCCGAATTGAAGATCCCAGCATGAGGGAACATAAACAGGATCCCCTTCCGGCTCCGGGCCTTTTTCGTATCCGAGGGCCTCTCCCCGGCGCTGGGGATCATAGGTGATGTGCCACTGTCCATTGAGAGGGGTCACCTTTCGGCGAATGGAGCTCATGAAAAGTCTTTCCATGATTTTTTCCTTACGGAGATTGGTCTTGTTTTAAATTGTCTTTGTTTACGAGTTATTTTCCGTGTAAAAAAACATTTCTTTACCGGTTTTGAAAGGAGGTTTTACAGGATCGGTATCCCGCTGGAGTCTCAATTCAAATCCGTTATCCAATCCGGCCGGCTTTGAATAGATCATTTTAAACGGGTGGTATCCAGATTCGAGTGTAATAATTCCCACAGACGTCCGCGCATAATCCAGTTTTGTGGCCGGATGCCAGCAGACCTGTTTGTCGCCGATGAAAAGAGCATAGGCCCCGTAGGCCTTCGGGTAAAAGAAATATCGGCCCCCCGTTCGGATCTGGATCCATCCTTCCCAGAGGATCGTTTTTCCGTCTTGTTTGGAGACATGAAGTTTATCCCAAAACAATCCCTTCTCGGTTTGGAGGGGTTCGGATTGCACAAGGTCTTCTACTTTTTCGGCCGCCGTGTTTTGTATTGTTGCCCGCAGACCGGGGTAGGCGTTCCTGAGATCTGAAATTCCCTTTTGCCCGCCGAATTCGAATCGGGCGGTGTCTACCGGTCCGTATTCATTGGGCTGACGGAGGGACCGGGCCTTGACCGTGGTCGCCGCATGGATTTCAAAAGGCCGGGTATATCGTATAGAGTGTTCATTCGGTTCACTCCCGTCGAGGGTGTAGAAAATCGAGCCGTCACACTTCGAGGAATCGATTTTCACCCGGACGGGGTCGACAAAAGTGCCTCCATGAGGGCTGAGGGTAACCGCATTTTCTTCTGCTTTGCCCTGCCATAAATCCTTCCACAGCGCAGGGACGTCTTGCCCGCCCTTTTTCCAGGTCCAGAGAATCCAGGGGATCTGATTTTTTTCGAGCAGTCTGCATACGTCGCTCATCCAGCGGTCGCTGGACCCGTCCGGGGCATTGTTAAAGGCGCCGTATTCGCCGCACCATACCGGTACCTTGTATCGCTCTGAAAAGGACAGGGCGGGCGCCATAAAGGTCTCGAGGAGATTTCGGTCGAGATAGTAGGATTGGCCGCTGAAGCCGTGGGGAATTCTTCCGGGATAGCGCATGTCTCCATAATAAGGCCTGTACAAGACAAATGATTTGATGTCGTAAAAGTGAAAATCGTAAATGACGTTGGGCCTTTCGATTCGTATCTCATCACACAAACTGTCCGGGCTGCTCACCTTGAAACCGGTGGCCGAAACGATCCTTCCGGGATCCGCCTGCTGCACGGCATCCACGATGGCGGTGCAGATTTGTTTGTAAGTTCTGAATTTGTGCGGAGCGACATAAATCTCGCTGAACATACAGTAGCCGACCAGATAATCGAATTCCCGGAAATGTTCAGCCAGGGTCCGGTACATTTCCGCACATTGCCGTTCGAGCAGATCCGGACTGGAAAGACCGTCCGGGATTCCGTACCATCTCCAGGGCACTTCGAGGATAAAGTAGATTTGGTGTTTTTCGAACCAGCGGCATTTGGCTTTTGTTTTTTCGATGTCTTCGGGGCGAAGGATGCATCGCTTCCGGTCGTCCTGCCGGCCCGCATTGACGGTTTGCCAATACTGCGGATCATAGGCCAGTAAAAACCGGACGAAAGTGACGCCCCATTCTTTGAACCAGCGAACCTCCTGTTCCGAACCCAGCCATTCCTCCCGGCTGTAAATTCCGCGGAGCGTAACAGGGCGGCCCTGTGGATCGGTGATTTTCGTGCCGCGCACTTCCAGGCGAACGGAGGGATCACGCCCGGCCGGCATCCGGGCATCCGGGCTGCTTTCCGCGTGCAGATTTCCGGATATAAGGAGGCATGTCAAAAAGACCCATGCCGGTCCGTATTGAAACGGGATTTGCCGACACCAAGAAAGCGGGTGGGGGGATCGAGTAAGCATTTTTCAACGTCCTGTTTTATCCATTCTAAAGTACTGTATCCCTGTGTACGTGAATTTTTAAAGATACATTGACGGAATTCCGGAGATCGCTAAAAATACGATCGGATATTGTAGGCGGCCGGCTGGGGGACATATTTTTTGAGAGTCTGTTCGCTGTCCGGATTGGAAAAAATGAATATGGACTGCCCCTCGTAAGGTTCATACAAAATCAGTTCCTCCCGTTCGTCACCGAGAATATCCAGGGCAAAGGCCTGGGCTCCCACGGGGCGCCAGCTTGTTCCGCAGCGAAGTTTTTCCTGGACATAGGCATCCTGCTCTCCCAGCTCGGCGATTACCCTGCCGGCTCCATCGACCAGAATTCGATCCTGGGGAATCCAAAGCGACTGGATCTGCGTGCTTTTCCAGTTTACAACTTGCGGAAAATCAGGATAGGCCGGCAATTGCTTTTTGTGTTCAAATCCCGCCAGCGTCTGACCGTCCGAACCCCGCAGGGTCACAAACTGACCGGAATGTCCTGAGGCACAGGCGATTATTTCCAGCCCGTCATTTTCTTCGAGGAAATTGCCTACCCATACGGCCTGTCCGTGCGAGATTTCTTCTCTGCTTTTCTGCCAGACAATCCGGCCCCTCCAATCCAGGCAATAGACGGGGCCGGTTCCGCAAACGCTGATGAGGATCTGTTTGTCTCCGCCGTCTGTCCAGGCCGCCACCTCTGTGGTATCGGCGTGCCAGCCGAATTCGAGTCCCTTGTCCCATAAGACCCGGCCGTTATGGTCCGCTACCATGTGCCCTAAAACGATTTCTTCATTGCCGTCGTTATCCACGTCCGCTACGGTGGGGACGTGACCCATGGAATTGCTGGTTGCCTCAATATGCCACTGTCTATTCAGGCGGCTGTCGAGGGCAAAGGCATGGCAGGCAAGCCCATTGCTGGCCCCGTATTTCAGGATGATGGAGGGCGGCTGCTGTCGTCCCTTCAGATAGGCAATCCGGATAACCGGATGACTGCGCGAGGACTGCCGGCCGCCGAGGATTTTCGGTTGACGAATGTCCATGGAAAGAGGAGAAGGAATCCCATGCCTGATCTGACCGGTGGCCCCGTCCAGAATATACAGCATGGGCCGGTTTTCTTCCCAGAGTTCACAAATGACTTCGTTTTTACCATCCTCATCGATGTCAAAAATTGTGGCAATGCCCCGGAGCGCCGGGGTGGTTCCTTTCTCTCCGACGTTGGCGGATCCGCATTTTTCATGCTCCTTCAGGGACAAGTCCCCTTTTTCCCACAGGAGATTTCCGTCAAAATCGATAGCGGTCAGTCGGCCGGGAACGGTATAGGTGTTTCCGTTTTTGTACAGCAGGAAGTCGATCCGGCCGTCATTGTCCAGATCCCCGGGGCAGAGATAAGAGCCCTTGTACGGGAGAATATCGATTTCTTTAAATAATCTGACCCCTTTGGTGGTACCCAGATAAGCGGGCTCATTACGCAGGACCTCTCTTTTCATGGTTGTCCAGTTTTTGCAGGGAACACCGGTCGGCAGCAGGGCGGAGAATTGATTATGCAGGCGTGCGATTTCGTCTTCCTGCAGGGCCCGGTCGGACATCCGGATTTTGACAATGAGTCCTTCGAAGCGGAGTCCCAGTTTCACCGGGGCAGAGCCGTTGTGGCACCGATCCGGTATGTGCCGGGTTTCTTCCGCTTTTTTCTTTCCGTTCACATACAGCGTAATCCGCTTGGAAGGGTCAAAAACAGCCGTTACGACCACCGGTGTTTCCTTCTCAACCGCTTCTTTGCTGAGCAGTTCGACGGCCTCTTCCGGGTTGCCTGTGGGGCTGATTTGAAAATAGACCCGGCTGTCCCGTGTGGTGCCCAATTCGTAGGAGGCCTGGCCGGGCAGCCATCCCCATTTTGAGATCAGGGCGGATTTCATGGGCCACTGCTTGGCCACCTGAAAGACGGCCGTTAATGTCATGGCATCGGAGAACCGGAGGGCGCCATTCGGCCCCTGCTCCAGATCAATAAATCCCTCAAGGTATTTGTTTGTCTTCAGGGCATAGTGATTGTTCCAGGACGCCAGATAAAGAGGATTTCGTCCCCGGGGAGGACAACTGGGATCCCATTGATATTCCAGGCAAATCGCCTGCGAAGGTTGGTTTTCTGATCCAGCAAATCCGGAATAACAGAGGAAAAATATGCCGCTGATCCAAAGAAGCTGTGTGAGGGTCTCTTTTGGAGAGACTCCGCGGCGGGATTTACGGGGACGTGCAAAAAACATAGCTGAGATCATGATCCATTGTTCCTTGCTGGACTACCAATAGCCATAGGATCTGTAAGAACCGGGTTTGGAGCGAGGATATTTATTGAGTTTATCCAGGCCGTTCCAGGATACCGAGCCGTCGAGGGTCAGTTTGTTGACTCCCTCGGTATAGATTTCCTTTGGGGTAATTTCAGTTTGCCCCGGCCAAAGGACCCGTTCCCAGCCGCCTCTTTTATGCACCGCCTCTGTCCAACTGGGAGATCCATAGGCGGTTTCAACGACATCTGCCATAACCACAAGATGAGAGCCGTCTGAAAACGTGGCCGGTGATTTCCATGGCAGGGCGTTATCGGCAGGGTGCATCATATTCCAATCCCAGCCGGATAAATCCCGCCCGCCGAGGTAGAAATAACCGATGTAATACCCGTGATCCGGCTGGCCGAAGTTGTACATGGAGGGGAACGGTTCCCAGTTGTAGGTCCCGTCAAATTCTTCGTTTGTACCGGTGACCACAATTTCCCGAAAATAGGTAAAGGCCGGACAGACAAAAATTCGTGTATCATCCGTGGTTGATTCGAGAAGTTTATAGGAGTTGAGGATAATATGACGAAGGGCATATCCGCCGGCGACAGGCAGCTTGTTGTTATACTCTACACTGTAAGCGGCCAGGGAAAGCCCGCATTGATGCAGATGATTGCTGCAGGAGACACGCAGGGCAACAGACTTGGCCTTTCGCAGGGCCGGTATCATAACCGAAAGAAGAATCGCGATGACGGCAATGACCACCAGCAATTCAATTAACGTAAATGCTTTTGGCTTCCCTCTCATACGACCTCTTTTCATAGTCTATCCGGTTACGGAGTGTTGACAAGCCATTCTTTCGACAGTTCAGCAAAATCGAGTAAATCGACGACGCAATCGCCGTTTATATCTCCGGTGGGTTTTTCCGTGCACTGAGGCAGCGGGTCCGATGCCCAGTTGTTTTCCAGCCAGTGAAGAGCCAGCATCTGCAGATCCATGATGTCTACATCGCCGTCATAATCCAGGTCTGCCCACAACGGCACCGAATAATAAAATCGGAGTTCCCTCAGTTTGTATCCCCATTCGGAACCATAATTTTCCAATAACGTGATGCGGACATATTTCGCCGCCGCGCCGCCGAAATCAATTACCGTATCCTGTGTCCCGTCAGCGTTGCCGCGGGGCAGATTGTCGAAGAACTCCGAGGCACCGTTCATAAGCGTGTTATAAAGAACGCCGTCTGTTGAATAGTCAACTTTGATCTTCTTGATTGCAATGGCCTCTTCCGTTGGGCCGGTCCAGTCGTGGTTCCACATCCACATATCCGTGATTTCATAAGGCCGGTCAAATTCAATGTCGAGCACAGGTTCAGTAATTCCCACATCCTGAGGTTTTCTGCAGTACCAGCTATTGGACCATTGGAAACTGTCATGCAGATCTCCGCTGAGACCGCTTTCGTTGACAGCAAGAGATCCTTCTGTTCCTCCGCTGCCGGGAGATCCGTCTGCTGCGACAACGCCAATCCCCCCGGGATTCCAGCGCAGCCGGGCCCGGGTAGAAAACGTCCACTCGTCCCCGATCGTTGTAGACCCGCCGCTGTCCAGCCCATCGACTCGCCAGTGATATTCCTCGAAATTATCCAGTCGATCGACAGCCAGAGAAGCGGCAGCAGGATCCAGGTTGGCCGCGATTTTCTCAAGCGGCTCTCCGATTTTGGCCAGCCAGACATCCTGGCCGGTTACGGCCCCGGTTCCCGGAGACCAGCTTAGTTCAACAAAAATATCCGCCTGTGAAGTATCCGGAGGGGTGGGTGAATTGGCCTTTGGATTGAGCCATACGCCGTCATGATAAAAACGCATTTCCCGAAGTTTATAACCATATTCCGTCGAACCGTAGTTGCCGATGCCCGGTCCGCCGACGGCCGTAAACTTAATATACCGGGCAGGAAATCCGCACAGTATTTCAGTGTCGTGAGTCCCATCCGTATTGCCGTGCGGCAGGATGAAATTCGGTTCGGAACCATCCATTAAAGTTGCATAATGGATATTGTCTGTGGAATATTCTATTTTCACCGTTTTCATGGCCATTGCTGCTTCATCCGTATTGGTGCCGTCGTGATTCCAAATCCAGATTTCATCGATCTCGTAGGCCTTATCAAACTCGATGAATAGCTGCGGTTCCTCAACAGGCGGGTTCAGATCCCAGGGCTTTCTGCAATACCATCCGTTTGAATAGGCAAAGGGATCATGAAGATTCCCCGTGATCCCGGTTTCGTTGGCGGCATTCTCGCCGGCACTGCCGCTGATCCCCGACGGGC
>JAHDQI010000109.1 GCA_018433925.1 Phycisphaerae bacterium
CGTTACTCGTAGGCGGCGGTAAGATTGTATATTTTCTGGCCCGGGCATTCTTTTCCAAAGGGTATCGTGTCACCATTCTGAATCGAAAAAAAGAGGAATGCAGTTGGCTGGCCCGTCAGTTGAAGGCCACGGTTGTTTTCGGCAATGCCACAGATCCGCAGGTTCTTAAAGAGGCCCAAATCCTTTCGATGGATGCCGTGCTGGCTGTTACACCGAATGATGAGGACAATCTGATTATCTGTCAACTGGCCCGGCTGAACTTTGGCATCCAAAGGACCCTGGCCCTTGTGAATGATCCTGACAATGAACAGGTCTTTCAGGAACTGGGGGTCACGACAGCTTTCTCGACCACTCGGATGATTTCAAGTCTGATTGAACAACGGACCGGATTTGAAGAGATTGTTGGTCTTTTTTCTGTGGCCGACGGAAAAGTAAACGTCACTGAAGTCATCCTGCCCGCCACGTCTCCGATTCTCGAGAAATCGCTGATGGAAATCAATTTTCCCGCGGATTGTTTAATTGCCTGTATTCTGCGGGACAGTAAACCGGTCATTCCCCGCGGCGGAACCACCCTTCTCGCCAATGATCGGTTGGTCTTGATTACGCTTCCCGAAAACCATGGTCCGGTCCTGAAACTCCTGACCGGCAGCTCTCTATAGGAATTGAGACACGTGAAAAGACAAGACCTTCTACGCTCTTATGCCAACATCATTCACTATACCGGACTGATCCTGATTGTGGCCGGCGTATTGACGCTTTTTCCCCTGACATGCCTTTTTTTTTGGCCTGAAGAAATCGCCCTTGGCTTGGGATTCGCAGTTCCCGCGGGGATACTTCT
This sequence comes from Phycisphaerae bacterium, assembly GCA_018433925.1. Lineage (GTDB taxonomy): Bacteria > Planctomycetota > Phycisphaerae > Sedimentisphaerales > Anaerohalosphaeraceae > JAHDQI01. The sequence continues at coordinate 839 of JAHDQI010000109.1, forward strand.
TCTTCTTGGCGTTTTCTGCTGGCGTTTTTTCAGGAACAAAAACGGGCAATCTCTGGACCTTCAGCAAAGCGCAGTGATTGTCGTTTTCAGTTGGCTTATGATCTGTTTTTTCTCCGCCTGGCCGTTTCTGGCCCTCGAAAAACTCACCTTTACCCAAGCCCTTTTTGAATCGGTCAGCGGTTGGACAACCACCGGGCTTTCGGTCATAAATGTCGAGCAATCCAGCCATGTGATTCTCCTGTGGCGAAGTCTCATGCAGTGGGCAGGGGGCGCGGGTTTGGCGATTATCATGTTGGCCACGATTGTGGGACCAGCCGGACCGGCCCTGGGGATCGCGGAAGGCAGGAGTCAGCAACTGGTCCCCCAGGTACGGCATTCAGCCAAGATCGTACTGCAAATTTATGTTGGCTACGCAGTGATTGGAACGACTGCCTACTGGTTGGCGGGAATGGATTTGTTCGATTCAATTAATCATGCCTTTACCGCAATTTCAACGGGCGGATTTTCCACTAAAACAGCCAGCATCGGGCATTGGGATTCACTTGCCGTCGAGGCCGTAACACTTCCACTGATGATATTGGGTAATTTGAACTTTCTAACGGCGTATCTTCTGCTCCATAGAAAAATAAAAGCGGTCTCGAAAAATGGGGAAGTTCGTTTGGTCCTTCTTCTGATTCCGCTTTGTTCTATTCTACTGTTCTTTCTGGTCAGTGCGAAACTATATCCAACCTTCTCTAAAGGCGTCCGCGTAGCCGTTTTTGAAACGATAACCGCTCTGTCAACCACCGGGTTTTCCACGGTCGGCTACGCCAACTGGAATTCATTCGGTGTCCTCCTCCTTATTATTCTGATGCTGATCGGCGGCGGGACCTGTTCGACGGCCGGGGGAATAAAACAATATCGGATTTACATTTTGTATAAATCAATCCTGTGGGAAATCAAGCGTTTCTTCCTGCCCCGTACGGCCATTACGGAAAATTATATCTGGCAGGGCGAGCAAAAGGATTTCATCAGTGAGGCAAGAATCAGGCAGATCGGTACCTTTGTGTTTCTTTATCTGGCAACATATGCCTTGGGAACGCTGGTCATTGCCTCAACCGGAATCGGCATAAAAGAGTCCCTGTTCGAATTTGCCTCCGCTCTAAGTACCGTAGGTTTGTCGGTCGGGGTGACGGGACCGCAAGCTTCACCCGTTATTCTTTGGGCGGAAATTTTCGGAATGCTTCTGGGCCGCTTGGAGTTTTTTGTTCTTTTTACCGGTTTTTTGAAAATATTACGTGATCTTTGTTAATCTCTATCAGTTAATTGGGCACAATAAAGATGTTTTAAGTGTAGATTCCCTCTTCCGCTCCGTACAAATATCAGAAATTCAAAATAAAACTCCTTGAAAACTACGTTTGACTTTGCCGAATTTCTTCCTAATATGATTCATGTTCATAGGTATAATAGCTAAGGAAATTAAGATTTGAAAATCGAAGATATATCATGACCCGAAGACCGGCCGTAGCAGGACAGTTTTACGCGGGAACCCGACCCGGCTGCCTGGCAGAGCTGGAGCAGTGCATCCCTTCAGGGCCCCTGTCCGCCGATCTGCC
>JAHDQI010000049.1 GCA_018433925.1 Phycisphaerae bacterium
CATTCGAAAAAGCCATCTACTTCACTCTGCTTTGTCCAGGACTTCAGATCGGATGAGGTAAAAAAGCCCATCGTACTGCCGCTCAGATAGAGAACCATCACCCACCGCTGAGTCGGTTCATGCCAGAACACCTTAGGGTCCCGATTCGTGCCGACAATATGCTCCATAATGGGATTCCCTGCATATTTTGTCCAGGTGCGTCCCCGATCATTGCTATAAGCAATGGATTGGGTAAATGGCTCTCCACTGGACCACTGGTTCTTGCCGCCTGCGGAGGTATAGATACAGATAATTGGATCTTTATCCCCACACCGGAATCCCGCGGTATTCTGTTCATCCACCACGGCTGAACCGGAATAGATGGTTCCCATTGCATCCGGATGAATCGCCTCCCCTAATTCCTGCCAGTGAACCATGTTCGTACTGACGGCATGCCCCCAGGTCATATTACCCCAGCTCCAGCCATAGGGATTGTGCTGATAGAACAGATGGTACTCTCCATCATAAAAAACCATTCCGTTGGTATCATTGTTCCAGCCCCGTCGGCTGGTAAAATGAAACTGCGGGCGTAATTTTTCCTGATAAAGACCCTCCTGCTCCCGAAACGTCTCCGCCTGATAAATCGCATCAAACCCCATCGTCCACGTCGAATCATACTTGTCGATTTGCAGCGTCCCCGCTTTGCCCTGAAACTCGCTGACATCCAGGTACACCCAGAAATCCGGGTTTCCGCCAGCCAGTTCAACCGATAATTCACATACACGTTCACCATCGACAGAAAGAAAAAGAACACGTTTTGAAGCTCCTGTCTCCACAGGAATATTCAGATATTTCTGATTGAATTCAATTGTTTTTTCTTTGTTATAGGTAATTACTTGACTCTTCACATTGCTCTGATGGATATGATCAATATTAATATGCCCCCAACTACCGGTAGCTTCGTCCACAATCTTAATTTGCGCAGATTTACCCATAAGATTGCTCACATCCCATGAACACCACTCCAACTCCTCTGATCCCCCCGGTGTTGTGTTCGGACCGACGGCCGTGCGTACCACCTGCCCATCAATCAGCAGATTAATGCACGTCTGGCCGGC
>JAHDQI010000209.1 GCA_018433925.1 Phycisphaerae bacterium
AGCTCGCCCACGAAGAGAACAAAGAAGCCGCCGAGTGGGGACTGGAAGCCATCGGCAAATCCACCCTCGATTCATTGGCGCCGCTTCTTTCTTCCGCCTCCGAACCGGTCCGGTTTCATGCCGCCCGATGCATGCTCAACATTGGAGACGAGCGGGCCGTCACCGTACTCGAACAGTTTTGCAGGACCCCTGACAATCCCTATTGCATCCCGTCTCTCGAAGCCGTCGGGCTGGCCGCCCGGCCGAGAAAGGCCGAGCCGATCCTGATGCGTGCCGTCGAAAGCCCCGACACAGAAATTCGACTTATGGCATACAGGCAATTGAACCTCCTCAACAGCGCATCGATTTCAAGACACCTCGTCGCTGACAGCTTTGCCATTGACCAGGTCTTTTGCGGGGGCCCTCCGATGATCTACGTATTCCGCAAAGAAGTCCCCAAAATCGTCCTCTTCGGCAGTCCAATTGCCTGCCGGCCGGATATTTTTATCCAATCCGAAGACGGCTCCATTACCCTGAACGCCAAAGCAGAAGACAAATTTCTATCGATCTCCCGAAGGCATCCGGCCCGCCCGCGTCTCATCGGCCCCATTCAGGTCGGGCGAGAACTGTCAATGCTGATTCGGGCGCTCGGAGAAAGCGCGGCCGTAGATACCCGCCAGGGCCTGCTGCCGGGGCTTTCGATTCCCTACCACGAAATTATCGCCTTGCTGAAAATCATGGCCGATCATGGGGCGGTCCAGGCCGCTTTCCTGGCCGGACCCATGACAGAAGCCGGCGATTTCATGGAGAATTTACCGGAGAATTCGACCCCGAACGACCGATAATATATACAAGAATGACACCTTATTAAAGATATTATAGATAGACATTATTGTTGGATTGAAGGATCGTGAATGAAGCTCGAAAAGATTATCATCAATGGTTTTAAGAGTTTTGCAGACAAAACGGAGCTGCAATTTAACCAGCCGATCACGGCCATTGTCGGCCCGAACGGATGCGGCAAAAGCAATGTCGTCGATGCCATTAAATGGGTCCTCGGCAATCAAAGCCCCAAAAGTCTGCGAAGCGGGCAGATGCTCGACGTCATTTTCAGCGGCTCAAGCACCCGAAAACCAAGCGGAATGGCCGAAGTCTCTTTGCATTTTTCGGAAGGAACAACCCTCGGTTTTCCGCAGGACGAACTGACCATCGCCAGACGCCTGTATCGAAGCGGCGAAAGCGACTACCTGATTAACGGCAAAACCTGCCGGCTCCGCGATGTCCGGGAATTATTCATGGACACGGGGGTGGGCGTCAGCGCCTATTCGATTATTGAGCAGGGACAGATCGACCAGCTTCTTCACGCCTCCAAAACCGACCGGCGGATCATTTTTGAAGAAGCCGCCGGGATCAGCCGCTTCAAAGCGCAGAAGAAAGAAGCCCAGCGAAAACTCGAACGAACCGAGCAGAATCTTCTGCGTCTTGCCGACATCGTCAATGAAGTCCAGCGACAGCTCCGAAGCATCAAACTCCAGGCCGGCAAGGCCAGGAATTATCTCGAATATACGCAGCGGCTCAAAGAACTCCGCGTTAATTTTTCGCTTTCGGAATATCATAAGTACCGGACGCAGCAGACCGAAAAGAAAACAACCCTCGCCCAGTGGCAGGAAAAATTCGCGGCCGTGGCGGCCCGGGTTTCCCGCTGCGATGCGGCCGCCGGGCAACTGAGCAGCGATCTGCTCGAAACCGAAAGCCAAATCAACCGCTGGGACAATACGCTGATCGCCGCCCGAAGCCGAATCGAACAGCACACCGAGAGAATCCGCCTCCTCGGCGACCGGATTCACGAATACCGCGACCGCGAAAACGCCGCGACCGAACAAATCCGCAAACTCGATCAGCAGGCCGGCCGGTTTGTCCGCGAACTGGATCAAAACCGGCAGCAGCTTGAGGAAAACGAGAAAATTACCGAGGAAAAAAACCGCCTCCTCCAGAGACAGGAACGGGAAATCCGAGAAATCAGCGGCCATTGCGCCGAACTGGAAGCACAGCTCGAAGACGAAAAATCGGGCATCCTCGATATCGTTCGCCGAACCGCTCAGTTACACAATGAAATCCAGACGCTCAATGCCTATCGGAATAATCTGACCGGCCAGAAAAGCCGCCTCAGCGGAAAAGCCAGCCAGACCGAAGAACAGATCGGCCAGTGGCTGACCGAAAAGGCCCAGTACCAGACCCGCCTGGAGGATATCCATACAGTCCTCGGCGATCTGGACAAGACGCTTTCGATCCAGAAAACACAAATGGAATCGCTGGGCAACGAGGAAATAACCCTCCGTCAGCAACTGGACGAAGTCAAAGAGCAGCGAAGCGGTCTTCAGGGGGAGCTGAACGTACTGCAGGAAATGGAAAACCGCAGGCAGGGACTCAGCGAAACCGTCAAGGCGATCCTCGAAGAGCAGAAGCAGCAGCCCGGCCGATGGGACTATATCGAAGGCGTGCTGGCGGACATGCTTCAGGTCGAGGGGGACTGCGCCCCGGCCGTCGAGGCGGCCCTCGGCAGTTCCTTACAGGCCCTCCTGGTCAGCAGCACCCACCGGTTCCTGGCCGACAAGACCCTGCAGGAGAAAATGAACAGTCGGCTCCAGGTCTGCTGTCTGGACCGCATCGAGCCCTTCCGCGATCAGGCAGACCTCCGCCGCGGCTCCGGTATCCTCGGACGGCTGATTGAATTCGTCCGCTACGAGGGCCGGTATGCGCCGCTCCTGTGGCAGCGGCTCGGTAAAGTCATCCTCGTTGACTCCGTCCAAAGCGCCCTCGAATGGTCTGCTCGGCTCGATAAGGAATACGCATTCGTTACCCGGCAGGGAGAACTGCTGCGAGACGGATGCCTCTTGAATACCGGACCGATGAACCGTTCGGCCGGACTCCTCTCAAGAAAGAGCCGGATCGAACAGTTGCATCGGCAGATGGAATCCCTCAACGACCAGATTCAGCAGCTCGGACATCAGCTTCAGCAGACCGATCAAAAATACGAACACGTCTCCAAGCTCTGCCAGGACCTGCGAACCAGCATTTACGAGGCCAACACCGAACGGGTAGACGCCGAATCCCGCCTGCGCCAGGTCGAGCAAAACATCAAACGGCTTACGGATGAGCAGCCGATCATTGCCGAGGAAATTCGAACCCTCGAAGAAGAAATCCGCCAATCCGTGCAGCGGGAACATGATTCCAGGCAGAACCTCGACGAACTGGAAGACCTGAACCGGCAGCGGTCTGAACAGATTGAAGTGCTGCAAAACAAACTGGAAGAGCAGAAAACACGCGTGGAAGAACGCGCGGCGCAGCTCACCGACCTGAAAATTGAGCAGGGAAAAAGCATCGAACAGCAGAAATCCATCCGCCAGCAGATCGCCTCCCTGCAAAGCCAGCTTCAGCACAGCCGCATGGCCGCAGAGGCCGCCCGCGGCGAATCGCATAGCTGCCGCGAACAGGTGGAACAGACCGAGCGGACCATTCTGTCGGTCGAATCGGAGATCAACCGGCTGTACATGGAAAAAGAAACGGCCCAGATAAACAGCCGGCGGATGCATCAAAAAGCCGCCGCCCTGCAGGCCGAACAGAAACAGAATGAACAGCAGTTCCGCCAGGCCCGCCAGCAGCAGCAGGAAGTCGAGCAGCACATTCATGAGATCCAGCTTGACCTCAGCCAGATCGAGGTGCGCCTCGAAGACCTCGTCCAGCGCGTCCGGGATGAACTCCAAATGGACCTGGCAAGGGAATACGAAAGCTTTGAGGATCGCGATGTGGACTGGCAGGCCGTCCAGGAGGAAATTACGGACCTGCGGGGAAAAATTGACCGGCTGGGCAATGTCAATGTCGATGCCATCGACCAGCAGGAAGAACTGGAAAAACGGTTCGAGTTCCTCTCCGCACAGGTCGAGGACCTCCGACAAAGCCAGGACCAGCTACAGCAGCTCATTGAACGGATTAACCGCGAAAGCCGTGAAAAATTTGCCGAGACATTCGAACAGGTCCGCGTGCATTTCCAGCAGATCTTCCGAAAACTGTTCGGCGGCGGAAAGGCCGAAATCTTCCTCGAAAACCCCGAGGACCTGCTCGAAAGCGGAATCGAGATCATGGCCCGCCCCCCCGGAAAGGAAACCCGAACCATCAGTCTGCTCAGCGGGGGCGAAAAAACACTCACCGCCATGGCCCTGCTCTTTTCTGTATTTCAGAGCAAGCCCTCCCCCTTCTGTATCCTCGACGAAGTGGATGCGGCGCTGGACGAGGCCAACAATGAGCGGTTTAACCTGATCGTCAAGGAATTTCAGAAGCAAAGCCAGTTTATCATTATCACCCATTCCAAGAGAACCATGAGCATTGCGGATATCCTGTATGGAATTACCATGCAGACACAGGGGGTCAGCAAGAAGATCAGCGTCCAGTTTGACAGCGCCGACGATCCGTCTGATGCGGCAGTCGCCTGACAAGCCGGAAGCCATCTTCAAGTCACGACGCCGAATATCTCCGCAATCCGGAGAAACAGGAAACGGAAATGACCGAAACAGTAAAACGGCATACCCTCGACAATGGGCTGGTGCTCCTCGGACAGCCCATGAACCATGTGGAATCGGTGTCTTTTTCTTTTTTGCTGCCTGGCGGGGCGTCCCTGATTCCGCCCGGATTTTGCGGCACAGCCGCGGTGCTCAACGACTGGCTCTTTCGCGGAGCCGGGCCCTATGACAGCCGCCGGCTGATCGATGCCCTCGACGGACTGGGACTCCATCGACATGCCTCCGTATCTTCGGAATACCTGGCCTATACCGTATCCCTCGAATCCGGCAATCTGCATCAGGCCCTCGATCTCTACGCCGACATTCTGTTGCGTCCCCGACTGAGTCCTGACCAGTTTGACCTGAGCCGGCAGTTGGCCCTGCACGATCTGGCCGCTCTTGAGGATGACCCCCGGCACAAAGTCATGCTCGAGCTCTATGAACAGTTTTATCCCCGCCCGCTCGGCCAATCCACCATGGGACACGAAGAAGACCTCCGGCAACTCAAGGCAGAGCAGGCAAGCCGGCTCAAATCACGCCTTTTTGACTGGTCGCGGGGCATTCTCGCCGTGGCAGGCAAAATGGACTTTGACCAGGTCTGCCGAAGCGTGGAACGTTTTTTCGCCGAGGCCCCGGCCGCCGAAAACCCGCCCCTGTCCATCAGCCGCTCCCCGAAAGACTATTGCCACATTCCCAACCAGGGCGCCCAGGTGCACATCGGCTTCATGACCGAAGTGCCCCCGTTTGGATCGCCTTCATTTTACCAGATTATGGCGGCTGTTTCCGTCCTTTCCGGCGGCATGAGCAGCCGGCTTTTTACCGAAGTGCGAGAAAAACGCGGACTGTGCTACGCGGTCGGAGCACGCTATCACTCCCTCCGGGACCAGGCCGGCATCTCCGGCTACGCGGGCACAACCCCGGACAAGGCCGACCAGACCCTCGATGTCACACTGGCCGAGTTTCAGCGCCTGCGCAGCGGAATCGAAGAGGACGAAATCGACCGGGCACGGATCGGACTCAAAAGCACCCTGATTATGCAGAACGAATCCACCTCCGCCCGCGCATCCCGCCTCGCTTCCGACCAGTTTTTCCTCAAACGGGTTCGCCCGCTGGAGGAAATCCGACAGGCCATCGAGTCCCTGACGGTCCGATCCGTTTCGGACTTTCTCAGCGGCCCGCTCTTTGAACATTTTACGATTGTATCCATCGGCCCCCAAAAACTGGAGACATGCAAACCAAAGCCATGACAAATCCTATGAAATTCAGACAAACACAACTGGAGAACGGGCTATCCATCATCGGCGAAGTCAACACCGCCGCCCAGTCTGCGGCCGTCGGCTTTTTCGTTCGAACCGGGTCCCGCGATGAAACGGCCGAGATCAACGGGGTCTCCCATTTCCTTGAGCACATGCTGTTCAAGGGCACCGATACTCTCTCCGCCCTCGAAGTCAACGACGGAGATGGCGGCGGTCTCGGCGAGATCGTCAGCGATGTCGAACGCTTCGACGGCA
>JAHDQI010000089.1 GCA_018433925.1 Phycisphaerae bacterium
CCAATTTCCGATATCCTGCAGATGCAGCGAAAAAGCAACAAAGAAAACAAACAAAAGCACCATATAAATCAAAATATAAGTGGCAGCGCTGAAGACATCAGCAAATATACCCAGTGATTTTACGCTGCCGCTTACAACAAGCGGTAGGATTTCTTCGGGCTTACCTGCGAATTCGGAAAACCTGGCTGTTAGTTCCTCGCCCAGTTCAATCTCTTTGCCGGATACCAGCCGTGCCAGTTCCTCAATATAAACGGGAAGATTTTGCATAAACTGGCTAATCTGCACAAATGCCAACGGCAACAGCCACACGGCAAGCCCCGTAACAAGGGCTGCGAAGCTGATCAGCAACAGCGTAACCGTCAGCAGCGGCGACCAGTGCCAGCGAAGACGCGTCCAATCGACAACCGGATGAAAAATAAACGCCAACAAAAGGCCCACGAATACCGGCGCCAGCCATCCCCGCAGGATCCAGAAAAACCCCAACAGTGCGATAAACAACGCAAAGCCGAACAGGACGCTGAACAAAGACCACCACATCCTGTCATTACCGGCTTTTGTTGCCATAAAAAAACCTCAAGTTATCGGAAATCCCTATTGGATATCGTTTCGAACATCCATATATACAACATGGGGCCGTCCTTATCCAGATTATTTTGGCCTACCCCTCGAAATGTAGAGTCGAGTGGATTTAATCTTCAAATAACGGGTTTTGAGACTCATTGGTTTTGGATCGCTTGATTTTCAGGCCGAGGTGTTTGCAGGCGGCCGGGGTAATCTCACGGCCGCGTTTGGTGCGGCGGACAAACCCGATCTGCAGCAGATACGGCTCGACCACATCCTCCAGCGTGTCGCGTTCTTCGCCCAGCGTGGCCGCCAGGGCCTCAATGCCCGCCGGCCCGCCGTCATAGACTCGCACCAGGGCCCGCAGAAACGAGCGGTCCAGCTCATCAAGCCCAAGCTCATCAATCTGTTCCATCTGCAAAGCGCTGGAAACAATCGGCTCGGTCAGTTTGCCGGAACCCTTGACCTGCGCATAATCCCGAACGCGTTTCAGCAGCCGGTTGGCGATTCGCGGCGTCCCACGGCTGCGCGAGGCAATCTGATCGAGCGTGCCATCAGTGCATTGGAGCTCGAGCAAATTCGCCGACCGTGCCAGAATTTGCGAAAGTTCCTGCGTATCATAAAACTCCAGGTGATGCAGAATCCCGAACCGGCCCCGCAGCGGCGCGCTGAGCAGCCCGGCCCGCGTAGTGGCCCCGATCAGCGTAAACTGCTTGAGCGGAAAATTGATCGTCTTGGCATGCAGACCGCTGTCCACGGTAAAATCAACCTTGAAATCCTCCATCGCCGGGTAAATAAATTCTTCCACCGGCGTACTGAGCCGATGAATCTCGTCGATAAACAGCACATCGCCGGTTCCGATATTGGACAGCAGGCCCATCACATCCCCCTGCTTGGTCAGGGCCGGACCGGAGGTTACGCGGATCGCGGCCCCCATCTCCTTGGCAATCACATGGGCCAGCGTCGTCTTGCCCAGTCCCGGCGGACCGTAAAAAAGGATGTGCTCCAGCGGTTCGCCCCGCTGCCGGGCCGCCTGGATCGCAATGGACAATTTCTCCTTAACATTTTCCTGGCCGATGCACTCAGCCAGCCGACGCGGCCGCAGCGCATGGGTAAACTGCTCCTCCCCGTCCCCTCTCGAATCGCCGCTTAATACCCTATCGATTGCCATATGATTATACTTCGATTCCCTGCTTGATCCGGTAGATCAGCGGCACAAGCTGCTCGGCCGTCTTGATATCCGGGTGCTTGCGGCAGGCCAGTTCCACCAGTTCCATCGCCTCGTTTCGTTTTTCTCCCCAGGCGATCAAAATCTCCAGCGCCTCGGTCTGGAAGCTCGTAAACGGCATTCGGCCGCCTTCTTTCCCGGCCGGCTCGCGCAGGGCATATTCACCCAGTTTGCCCTTCAATTCGGCAATCATGACCTGGGCCATCCGCTTGCCGATGCCCGGCAGCGACGACAGAAACTTCTCATCGCCGTTTTCTATCGCATCGGCAATCCGCCCAACCGGCATCGCCAGGGCCTTGAGTCCCTTTCGAATCCCCATGCCCTTGACGCTCGTAAACCGCCGAAAAAACGCCTTCTCCCCGGCCGAGAGAAACCCCACCAGCCGCGGAATCAGGTTGCCGCCGCCCGGCGAACCCTCAAAATATTCGAGGGTCGAAAGAACAATCTCCGTCCCGATCGCCCCGCTCAGGGCGCTGACCGCATAACCGGCCAGCAGCACCTCGTAGCAGACCGCTCCGACCTGCACAAGGGCCTTGTCTTCCTCCAGAGAAACCAGTTTTCCTTCAATTTGGGCTATCATGATTATACTTGTACCCGATTTTGCTCATTCGCACAACACAAAGCCACGGCTATGGCATCGGCCACATCCGGCGGTTCGGGAAGTCCGGGCAGCCCCAGCAGGGACTGAATCGACCGCTGCATCTGTCCCTTGCTCGCCCGGCCGTTGCCGGTCAGCGATTTTTTGATCCGCGTGGCCGAAAAACTATGGACCTCCGCCCCCGAGGAGGCCGCCTGCTGCAAGATTACCCCCCGCGCATGGCCCATCAAGATCGCCGTTCGCGGATGTTTATAATGGGCATACAACTCCTCAACAGCTACCCGGGCCGGGCGAAACCTGTCCAGCAGCGATGAAAAATCCCCCGCGATCTGCCCCAGCCGCTGGGCCAGCGCCCGGTCTCCATCCGTCCGGATCACGCCCGCCTCCAGCAGTGTTTCGCCGCCGGCCCTGGCGTCAATTACCGCGTACCCGCACACCTGCAATCCCGGATCGACCCCGAGAAGAATCATTTTCGTCTCCAGGTCGTCACCCCGCCCGGTTTGTCTTCAAGCACAATACCGAACTCGGCCAGTTGGTCGCGAATCTTGTCGCCTGCCGAAAAATCTTTATTCGCCCGCGCGGTCCGCCGCTGCTCAATCATCATGCCGATCAGATGATCCAAAAGCCGTTCATCGCCTCCGGCCGCCTGCGGATATTCCTCTTTCACGATTCCCAATACCTCCCCGCCAAGCCGCCGGAACATCCCGTCAATCGCCTCCAGCGTACCGGCCGTTGTCTCTTCCCGGCCCAGGACCTGGTTGGCCGTCTTGACCAATTCAAACAGCACCGACAACGCGATGGAGGTATTCAAATCATCATTCATCGCCGCGACAAATTTTTCCACCGCCCCGGCAAGCTGTTCAGTAATCTTCGCATCCGCCGCCCCCGCCGGCGCCTTGTCCTTTTGCTTTCGCACTCCTGTCACCGCCTCGGTGATCCTGTCATACCCGCTCTGGGCGGCCGAGAGGGCCGCATCCGAAAAATCAATCGGGCTTCGGTAATGGCTTTGCAAAATCAACTGCCGCACCGCCAGCGGATCGTAGGTGCGGCTCAGCCGCTCGTGCCCCTCCTTAAAAATCTGCTTGAGCGTGATGAAATTATTCAAGCTCTTGCCCATCTTCTGCCCATCGACCGTCACCATATTATGATGCATCCAGTATTTGACAAACGGCGCCCCGTTGGCTGCCTCGGACTGGGCGATCTCGCATTCATGGTGCGGAAACTGGTTCTCGATCCCGCCGCCGTGAATATCAATCGTCTTGCCCAGGTACTTCATGCTCATCACCGAGCATTCCACGTGCCAGCCCGGATACCCCCGCCCCCACGGGCTGGACCACTGCATGATATGGCCGGGCTCGGCCTTTTTCCACAGGGCAAAGTCGGCCGGGTGTTTCTTCTCCTCGCTGACCTGGACCCGCGCCCCGGCCTGCATGTCCTCAACGCTGCGCCCCGACAGCTTGCCGTAGCCGGGCCATTGGCTTACATCAAAATACACCGAGCCGTTGACTTCGTAAGCATACCCCTTCTCGATCAGCGTCTGCACCAGTTCGATCTGCTCCGGAATATGCCCGGTCGCACGCGGGCTGATGTCCGGCCGCAGGCAATGCAGGGCATCCATGTCCTCAAAATAACTCCGCGTATAAGACTCGGCAATCGCCATCGGGTGCTTGTGCTCTCGCGCGGCCTGCTTGCCGATCTTGTCCTCGCCGGCATCGGCATCATCCGTCAGATGCCCCACATCCGTAATATTCTGCACATATGTCACCGTATAGCCCAGGTACCGCAGGTACCGCACGAGCACATCAAAGCTCACATAGCTCTTGCCGTGCCCGAGGTGCGCATGGCCGTACACCGTCGGTCCGCACACATACATCCGCACCCGCCCTTCCTCCAGCGGGGTAAACTCTTCTGTTTTTCGCGTCAGTGTGTTGTAAAGCTTCAGTCCCATTCTCAATCCCGTCTGGTTTTTAAAACAATCCCTTAATCCGTCGCCGCAGCAGCACCGCGGCCGTCGCCGCCATGGCCTCTCCCTGGCCCACCGGACCCAGCCCCTCTTCCGTCTTGGCCTTGACGTTCACATGCGCAAAATCAATATCCAGCAGACCCGCGATGGCCCGCTTCATCTGCCCCTTGTACGGAGCAAGCTTCGGCTGTTCGGCGTGAATCGTCAGATCCACGTTGACCACTTCCCACTTCTCGGCCTCGATCTTTTCCTTAACCCCCAGCAGCAGGGCCCGGCTGTCGGCCCCTCTCCAGCGCGGATCCGTATCCGGATACACCGTGCCGATATCGCCCATGCCGGCCGCCCCGAGCAGCGCATCGATCAGCGCATGCAGCGCCACATCCCCGTCGCTGACAGCCAGCAGCCCCCGGTCAAACGGCACCTCGATCCCGCCCAGCTTCAAGACCAGGTCCGGCATCAGCCGATGAATATCGGTTCCGATTCCCGTTCGATATTCATACCGCAGTTCCATCAAAGCAGACCCTTTGTGCTCGGAATCTCCGTCCCGGTAATAGCCACCGCCTTGCCCAGCGCCTGCCCGACGGCCTTAAAGATCGCCTCGGCAATGTGATGACTGTTGGTCCCGTACGGCACCTCGATATGCAGGTTCATCTTCCCGGCCGTCGAAAACGCCCGCCAGAATTCCTCCACGCACTGAACATCAAACTCGCCGATCTTTTCCGACCCGTAGCCGACATGATACACCAGGTACGGCCGGCCCGACAGGTCCGCGCTGACCTCCGCCTTGGCGTCCTCCATCGGCACCACCGCGCTGCCGAACCGCCCGATTCCTTTCTTCTCGCCCAGCGCCTGACACAGCGCCTCGCCCAGGCAGATGCCTGTATCTTCCACCGTATGATGCGCATCGACCTCCAGATCCCCCTTGGCGCTGACGGTCAGGTCAATCCCGCTGTGCTTGCTCAGGTGCGTGAGCATGTGATCGAAAAAGCCCACCCCCGTGTTGATATCGTAGCGACCCTGTCCGTCCAGGTTCATTGTGATGGCAATGTCCGTTTCTTTGGTTTTCCGCTCTACGGCGGCCGTCCGTTTTTTCATGAATTGGTTCCTTCCCCGGCAACAATTTTCTGCAATGCCTTCACCAGTGTTTTGTTCTGCTCCGGCGTTCCCACGGTAATCCGCAGCTTGTCTTCCAGCCCCGGCAGGTCAAAATAGCGCACATAAATATCGCGCTGCGCCAGGGCCTCATAAATCTCCTTCGCTGAGCCGCTCGGGCAGCGGGCCAATACAAAATTGGTCCGGCTGTCCGGCACATCCAGCCCAAGCAGCCGAAGCGACTCAGTCAGCCGCTGCCGCTCGGCCTTGATCATTTCCACATTGGACAAAAAATAGGGCTGATCGAGAATCGCCGCCGTCGCCGCCGCGATGGCAACAGCATCCACATTATAGGAATCCTTGACCTTGCAGAGGCCCTCGATCAGGTCCGGCCGGGCAACCCCGTATCCAAAACGCAGACCCGCCAGCGAATACCCCTTGCTCATCGACCGCAGCACAATCACATTGTCATGATCCCTGACCAGGCGAATCGCATTGTCGCCGGCAAAATCCGCATACGCCTCATCAATCAGCAGCACCCCATCCAGCGCCTCGGCCAGCGTTCCCAGTTCCTCCACGGCCGTAAAGTCCGTTGTCGGCGCGTTCGGATTGCACACAATCGTCAGCGGCGCGTTAATTTCGGCCAGTTCCTTCGCCCAGTTCCCGGTCCGCGCCGGTTCAATCGTTCGGCACCCCTGCAACTGCGCCAGCACCGGGTACAGCGAATAGGTCGGCTGGGCATATGCCATCGGCCGCCGGCCGTCACAAAACGCCCGCGTACAGATCGACAGCAGATCATCCCCGCCGTTCGTACAGAGGATTTGGGCCGGTTCCACGCCGAGCAGCCCCGCCGCGGCCGGGCGAAACGTATCCCCCAGTGGCTCCGGATACCGACGCAGCCGCTCCGGAGAGATCCGACGAATCGCCTCCATCACCTTCGGCGACGGCGGGTATGGATTCTCGTTGGTATTCAGCTTGATCACACTCGCGGATTTCGGCTGAAACCCCGGCACATACCCGGACATCCGCTCAATGTTTTCACGAAAATATCCCATCTTCACCTCAAGAATTTTACAAGAGATTATAAGCTCCTTCTTCGAAAAGGAAAAGACGGAAATATAAAAAAGTCATTATCAATCTCTTTAAATCAGAAATTGAAGATAGGCAATTTGAAATGTTTTATTTTCCGCAGTAGTCGATCAGCCGGCTGATTTCACCGCGAAGGTCCTTGCGGGCCACGATCATGTCGATAAATCCATGTTCAAGCAGGAATTCCGAACGCTGGAAGCCCTCCGGCAGTTCGATTTTAATCGTCTGCTGGATCACCCGCGGGCCGGTAAAACCGATCAGCGCCCCGGGTTCGGCAAGGATGACATCCCCCAGCATCGAAAAGCTGGCCGCCACGCCACCGGTGGTCGGGTCCGTCAGCAGCGAAATATAAAGCCCGCCGGCCTGGTCGTACCGCGCCAGGGCCGCGCTGGTCTTGGCCATCTGCTGCAGGGCCACCACGCCCTCATGCATCCGCGCCCCGCCCGAACAACTGACCACCAGCAATGGCAGGTTTTCCTCCATCGCCCGTTCCACCGCCAGGCAGAACTTTTCCCCCACGACCATCCCCATCGAACCGCCCAGAAACGTAAAATTCATCGCCGCCAGCATCACTCCCCGCCCGCGAATAAAGGCCTTGCCGGCCAGCATCGCCTCATGGGCGGCCGCCTTTTCCGGATCCACATGAATCCGGTCCTTGTAGTCCTGCTGCCCCCAGGTAAACTTCAGCGGATCGCTGCTGGCCAGGTCGGCTCCCAACTCCTCAAAAGACCCTTCATCGGCAAGCTGGGCGAGGCGCGTCGGCCCGTCAATCCGGAAATGATACCCGCACTCCGGGCAGACATGCAGATTTTCCTCCATCGTCTTGCGGAAAAGCATCTCCTTGCAGCCCGGACACCCCAGCCACAGCCCCTCCGGCATCTCCTTGCGAGGCCGAAGGGAAAATCCGTTCCACCCTGATTTTTTCTTGTCTTTGGCCATCATTGCGCTGCCGCGGCCCGCCGAGCCGAATCCAGGATCCCATTCATCGCACGCGCTCGATCGGCTTGCCCGAAAATCGCGTTCCCGGCCACCAGCGTATCGGCTCCGTAACGCACCACCGTCTCGGCCGTCTCGGCATTAATCCCGCCATCCACCTCCACACGCACGGACGGGCCGAATTTCTCACGAATCAGAATGCATTTGCGGGCCGCATCATCCATAAACGACTGCCCGCCGAATCCCGGTTCCACCGTCATGACCAGCACCATATCGCAAAGCGGAACGTACTTAAGAATCGACTCGGCCGGGGTGCCGGGGTTCAGCGTTATGCCCACCGTCACCCCCAGCGAGCGGAGCCGCTCAATAAAGGTCTCCGGATGATTCACCGTCTCGATATGGAACGTAATGTGATCCGCCCCGGCCTCGATAAAGCGCGGGGCGTACGCCTGCGGATCGGTAATCATCAGGTGCACATCGAGCGCCGCCTCCGTGCAGCGGCGAATCCACTTGACCACCGGAGGGCCGATCGTCAGGTTCGGCACAAAATGCCCGTCCATCACATCCACATGCACAATCCGCGCCCCGGCCTCAGTCACCTGTGAAATCTCCGAACTGAGGTTCGCAAAATCGGCACTCAATATCGAGGGGGCCACTTCAAGGGTCCCCGGTTTTGGAAATCGCTCGGACACGGCCGCACTCCGAAAAGAAACCGCGGATCTTCGCCCTATTGTACTCAAAGATCCGCGGGAAAGATACCTCTTTTCCGATTATTTCTCGTCCAGAATCTCCAGGCATTTGAACTTTTTGCCTTCAAGAAATTCCAAACTGGCTCCGCCGCCTGTGGAGATATGACTGACCTGATCCTCCAGGCCCATATTGACGATCGCGCTGGCGCTGTCGCCGCCGCCGATGATGCTGCGGGCGCCGCGGCTGGTCGCACGGGCCACCGCCTCGGCAACGGCCTTCGTACCGGCGTCAAACGGGGGCATCTCAAAAACGCCCATCGGCCCGTTCCAGACGATGGTTTTGGCCCCTTCCAGCTTGGAAGCGAATACCGTTTGCGTCTCCGGACCGATGTCCAGCCCTTCCCAGCCGTCCTCGATATCGCCGGTGACTACCTGATGGGCCGCCCCGGCCTTGAATTCCTGGGCCACTACCGTATCAACCGGCAGCACAATCTCGCAGCCGACATCTTTGGCCTCTTCGATCAGCCCGTTGGCCTTTTCCACAAAATCATCTTCGCACAGCGAATTGCCCACCTTGCGGCCCTGCGCCTTGAAAAACGTATACGCCATCGCCCCGCCGATCAGAATGCGGTCCACCTTTCGCAGCAGGTTCTCGATCACGCCGATCTTATCCGACACTTTGGCCCCGCCCAAAATCGCGACAAAGGGCCGCTCGGGATCAGCCAGCGTATCGCCGAGAAACTTCAGTTCCTTTTCAATCAGAAAACCGATCACCCGCGGCTTGCCCTCCATCATCATCGGCACCGTGTACATCGAGGCGTTATCACGGTGGGCCGTACCGAACGCATCATCCACATACACATCGGCCAGCGAGGCCAGCTCCTTGGCAAAATCATCCTTGGCCTGCCGAAGCTGGGCATCTTCCTTGGCGGCCTTGTCCTTGATCGTCTCTTCCTTACGAAACCGCAGGTTCTCCAGCAGCATCACGGCGCCGGGCGGAAGCGCCGCCGCCGCGGTCTTGACATCGTCCCCGATGCAGTCGTCGGCAAAAATAACCTCTTTGCCCAGCAGCTCGCCGAGACGTTTGGCCGCCGGAGCCAGCGAATACTTCGGATCCGGCTGTCCCTTCGGACGGCCCAGATGGCTCATCAGGATCAACGAGCCGCCGCCGTCAAGAATATGCCGGATTGTCGGCAGCGCCTTGGTAATCCGCGCATCATTGGTAATCTCCTGCTTCTCATCCAGCGGTACATTAAAATCCACCCGCATCAGTACCCGTTTGCCTTTTACATCAACCTGAGCAACTGTTTTTTTTGCCATGAGTTTCGCCTTTCCCTGTCACATCCGCACGCCGCAGCGAGCCGAGTAAAGACAAGCCCGCGCACGCGGCGCGGGCTTTCTCAAAGAGTTACGTATATCAAGCCGTTTGTAAACGCCGCGACGTATTACAGGCCGGCCATCTTTTCCATGATATCGACCGTACGCGTCGAGTAACCCCACTCGTTATCGTACCAACTGACCAGCTTGACCAGGGTCTCGTCCATCACCATCGTGCTGAGGGCGTCAAAAATACTCGAGGCAGGATTGCCGATGACATCGCTGCTGACAATCGGCTCATCGCAATACTCGAGAATTCCCTTCAGAGGACCGTCGGCGGCTTTCTTGACGGCCGCGTTTACTTCCTCCACCGTCACTTTCTTGTTCAGTTCGGCGACCAGGTCCACACAGCTTCCGACAATCACCGGCACACGCAGAGAAAACCCGTGCAGCTTGCCGTTCAGTTCCGGCAGCACTTTGCCAACGGCTTTGGCCGCCCCGGTTGTCGTGGGGATGATGTTCTGAGCGGCGGCCCGGGCCCGGCGAAGATCGCTGTGGATCATATCGCACACACGCTGGTCATTGGTATACCCGTGCACCGTCGTCATCAGGCCGCGCTTGATCCCAAACGCATCGTGAATCGCCTTGGCCAGCGGAGCCAGGCAATTGGTCGTACAGCTCGCATTTGAAACAAACGTCGTCTTCGTGGTCAGCTTGTCACTGTTGACGCCCAGCACGAGGGTCAGCTCAATGTCATCCTTGGCCGGAACAGTCAAAACCACCTTCTTGGCGCCGGCCTTGACATGGTCGCCGTACCCGCCTTTCGGTGATTCTTTGACCCTGAACACACCGGTAGACTCGACCACGACTTCCACACCCATATCCTTCCAGGGCAGTTCGGCCGGGTTCTTGACCCCCAGAATCTTGATTTCCTTGCCGTCGATCACAATGGCGTTATCCTTGGCCTGTACGCTGCCCTTCCAGGGACCCATCACGGTGTCATATTTAAACATATGCGCCAAACTCTTGGTATCCGCCAGGTCATTGACAGCGACCAAATCCATCTTGCCGCGCTCAAGCAGAATCCGCGTTACGGCACGACCAATACGGCCAAATCCGTTAATTGCAACCTTTGTTGCCATTGAAAATCTCCTTTTCCATAAAGATTTTATTTGAGTTCTCTCTTCTCTGCGCAGAGGCAGACCGTCAAAGCCGACACTGTAGGGATAAGCCCTCCCCTTGTCAAGCAGGAATTTCCTTAAAAAGAGGCGTTTCTTGGTTGAAACCGGTTTTTTCGGGCCGACCTTCCACACCGGTAAGTCGAGTTTCCCGGTCTATTTGTCAAGAATAGAGATCGCCTGTCGGATTATTCGACTTTCCGGCATTGTTTCTAAATCCAGCTCGATATCCGGCTTGACGCCAATCCCGGAAATCGGAGTGTTTTGATCTAAATAATACTGCCCAACTTCAATTTTCTGACTGGTGCCGTCCGAATTTTCTTTTAAACTCCGCATCATGGAAGCACCGCTGCTCTTTTCTCCCAGCACAATGGCCCGTTCGTTTGTTTTAAGCGCAGCCGCCAGTAATTCTCCGGCCTGGGTTTGGGAATCAATCAAGACCACCATCGGCAATGCACAAATCGCATCGTCCCCGGACCGGATCGGATCTATTTTCCCCTTAGGATAGTGCTGCAGCCAGAGAATCCGGCCCTTCGGCAGAAAATAATCGGCCGTCTTGGTAATTTCCGTCGTCAGGCCGCCTCCGCAGCCGCGCAGATCCAGGAGAATACCGGAAATCCTTTGTTCTGCAAAAACGTTCAGGGCTTCCCGGACTTCGTTCCCTGTGAGTCGGTTAAATCCCTTTATTTTCAAATACCCGATATGATCTTTTAGGACTCGTTTGATCACATGGGAAACTTCAAATTTGGAACGAATCACACGCACCGTTCGTACCGTCCCCAAAATCGACTTGATCTTCAAAATCACCGCGGTTCCCTCCTGCCCCCGGATCATTTCGGCCGCCTGCGAGATCGAAATCTCCTGCGCCGGTTTTTCATCCACGGCAAGAATTATTTCTCCCCTGTGAAGCCCGGCCCTTTCCGCAGCTCCCCCTTCAAACACGTTTCGAAGCTCAATGCCTTCCGGATGTTTTTCGATTTCCACGCCGATCCCGGATCGTTCCCCCTTCAGATTCTTTTGAAGGTCCCGGGTCTGCTCCCTGGATAACGAAATGGCCGCGGGCCGTTGGAGAGCAGCGCCCAGTTCCATTCGCAACGGAAGGATCGCAACCAAATACCACTGATCCTGCTGCCGCACAAATACTTCCAGCACCGAAGGGTACGAAATCTTCTCGCCCGGCGGGTCCCTTTTCTCCACCGCAAAACGATTGGACGCCACCGCCACATCGCCGGATTCAATAACCCGCATATTCAAATACTGCGCCGTGGATAAATCATATATTTCGCGAAGTGTTGACAGGCCATCCTGATAGACATCAGGCACCGCTTCTTTTGATACAAGCACGGTATCCTGCCGAGGTCCGGGCATCATCGCCAGAAAATGGGTCGGGTGGATCATCGCAGAGGCCCGCTTCACATCGCCCGTCATAAATCCCCGAAGCTCCTCCTGCATGAGTTCCTTGATCGGGTGTTCCTGCCCTTCTCCAAAGAATACGGCATGGCCTTCCGGCAGAATCCGCTGCTCGCATCGAACACCCGGCAGTCCTCCGGAAAGCTGTAATGGCACCGGCCTGTTGTCTCGAAGAACGGAAAACAGGACAGAATCTGTATTCGACGTAGAACCGGTCAAGGCCTGCAATTTCTCGATAGTTTGAATGTTTTGTCCATCGTAGGACACGATGAGATCCCCTGCCTGTACGCCGGCTTTTTGAGCCGCGGAACCTTCAATAAATCCACTGACTACCACTCCGGGCCGGAGAAAAGCATCCATCCCGAAGCACATCTTCCAGCGTCCGTTGCGCCAAACTGCAGCCGCGAAAAACTCTGAGGTACCGAATTTTTGATTAACCATGCGGTCGGCAATCCGCAGACGCAGAAACGCCAGGTCTCCCGTTAACTGAATGTCCCGTTCGACAAACCGATGGGTCTTGATCCTTTGCCATCGCCGGCCGATTGTTTCCAGCGTCTCAGTCCGGTTGAAGACAAAGGTCCCCTGCGGAATGTGACGAATAATCAAAAATCCCTCCTCACTGTACTGCTGACCCAGC
The DNA here is from genome assembly GCA_018433925.1 of Phycisphaerae bacterium. Lineage (GTDB taxonomy): Bacteria > Planctomycetota > Phycisphaerae > Sedimentisphaerales > Anaerohalosphaeraceae > JAHDQI01. The sequence goes on from JAHDQI010000089.1 coordinate 12,699, forward strand.
AAGTCAATAGCATGCTGATCGTATGCCTCTTCCACACGATCCAGCAGGGCATGAACCGCCTCGATTGAATTCCCGGATGCGGTACAGACAGAGGAAAACAAACTAACGGAAAATACAAACAAGACCTTTGACAAAAATGACATGATTTCCTCCTGACATTGTCTCTCCTGTTTTTATTCACAAAGAAAAAATGGTCGGATTACTATAACCGATTAAAAAACGCCTTTCAAGGGAATCATTTGAATCTTCAGGATTCGGCTGGTTTTCGGGCCGATCTTTGCCGATTCACTAATCCGGACCGGGGCCACCCAGAGAATCTTTTCTGAATCTTCAACAATAAAGACCTGGTCTCTGTTCTCGAGATCAACCTGGGCGGCCGTTAAAAATTTACCCACCTTTTTTTCCGTCTTCATCCCCAGCGGCCGAAAACGATCCCCCGGCCTGCGCAGGCGAATCCGAATCGCTCCCTTGATCGTATCAGCATCCAGATATTCCTGCATACATGAGGAACCTCTTATTTCGTGCTCAAGGGAAACCTGATCGGAATCCAGTAAGGTGCTTGTAATTTGAAAGGAACCAAATCGGCATGGCTTGCCAATCTCCGGTAACACCGGTTCATCCGGGAGCGAAGATTCACAAGATGAGATTTTCCCCAGCCGCAACGCAGAACCATCCGAAACACATTCAAGATTTCCGGGAAGCTGAAAACGGGATAGATCCGGTTTACAGACACATCGCATCATCTGCTGATAATGGACCGTGGTATAGTCTCGCAATCCCACATTCAATTGCACCAGGCAGCGCCGCAGAATTTCTCCCCGTACAATCGGCGAACACTTAGCTAAAGCCGCTTTTTGTAAGACAATCGAATGGGGGGGCTGCGGCCGTACAATGCCCGGCATTTCGTCGTCAACTTTTGCCGTAATTCGTTCAAACAGATACCGGGATTTTTCGGCCAGGCAAGCCAGCATTTCTGCGATATCCGTCTGCGTTTTCTCGTGCAGGTACGGCAGCAGATGATGACGAATGCGATTGCGGGCATACCCACAGTCGGCATTGGTAGCATCTTCCCGCCAGGGCAGATTTTCCACGCTGCAATAATCCAGAATCTGCCGCCGCCGAAGTCCCAGCAACGGCCGGACAAACAAAATCCCCTCCAGCTTGCCGGACGGTCGGATTCCCTGCCAGCCCCGAAACGCCGTCCCCCGCCGCAATCGAAAGATCATCGACTCAGCCAGGTCGTCCCGGTGATGAGCCGTCGCAACGGCCCCGGCCCCGCACTGGCGGGCCATTTCCGCCAGCGCCCCAATCCGCAGCATACGTCCGGCCGTCTCAATCGAAACTTTCCGGTCCCGGGCATAAGCGGGAACATCCGCAGATCGAGAAATAACTTCCAGCCCGCGCTGTCGAGCGTATTGTTCCACAAACCGCTGGTCCGCATCGGCCGCCTGCCCTCGAAGCCGGTGATTAACATGCCCGACGACCCACTCCGCCTCAACAGCCCCCTGCTCCCGAAGCCGCAGCAGCGCATGCAGCAGCGCCATGGAGTCGGCCCCGCCCGAAACCGCCAGCAAAATCCGATCCGAACCGCCTACGGGATAGCGCTCGAATAAAAACCGGAATACGGCTTGCTCAAAATGGGCTTGAATGGTGGGCATCTGGATACAAACGGATACGGGCAAACACCGGAAAGTGATCGGACGGCCAGCGACCCTCAAAAGACCGCCGGTCAATCCCCGCATCCAGAATCTCAACTCCTTCAGAAACCAGGATATGATCAATCTTTGTCGCCTGCGCCTCCCCGCGGAAACCGTGAAACGTCCCCGCCTCTTCCAAACCGCTTCCGGCGGCTTCCCATGTATCAAGCAGCGGCCGATGCCCCGGCCCGCCGCGATCCGCCAGCAGCCGCCGCATCGCCGGGTTATCCGTGCCGATATTAAAATCGCCCATCACCACCACCGGCCGGCAGGCAGGCAGTCCGGCGATTCGCTCGGCCAGCAGCGCCGTGCTTTTTTCGCGGGACGCCTGAGACCGGTGATCCAGGTGCACATTATACACGGTTAAAACCGTGCCGGCGGCCCGATCCCGCAGCGTCACCCAGGTACAGATCCGCGGCAGGGTATTGCCCCAATCCTTCGAACCGGGCACATCCGGCCTCTCCGAAAACCAAAACGTGCCCCCCTCCAGCCGCTCATACCGGTCGCGTCGATAAAAAATCGGGCACCCCTCGCCCCGCCGCCGCCCGTCATCCCGGCAGGCGACAATCCGCTCATACTCCGGCAGAACAGCCCGAACCTCGTCAACCTGAAACGCCAGCGCCTCCTGCAAACCGATTACATCCGCCCCATACCCGGCCGCCAGATCAAGAACGAACGGCCTGCGATGGTCCCAGTGATTCGGCCCGTCCGAGGCCGTCCCGTAGCGGATATTAAACGAAACCGCCAGCACCGGCGCGGCCGGTTCCGATGAATCCCGGACAGTTTCAGTTTCCTGATTCACAGATCGGCCGCAGCCGATGAGCAGCGGTAAAATCACCACCGCGTAAAGTGCTGTTCGCATCCTTTTGCTCCTTACCATAAGGATCCACAAAAAAGGGGCCTGCCCATCCCTGAACAGACCCCGCAATTGATTCGTGTATAAATCCGATTCGATCAGTCGCCCTCAATACTCAAATCCGGAGCCGGTTCCGGCGTAGGGGTCGAAAGCTGGGCAATCCGCATCCGGGCGTAATCCGTATTGTTCTGATACATCGACTCCTGTTCGACCGCCAGTTTATACAGCACCAGCGCATCGGCCCGAAGCATCAGCCGGCGATCCAGCACATACGCCGCTCGAAAACGCGCCGGGTAGCGCGTCTGCGGATTCCACTGAAACGCCCGCTGATAAAACACCGCCGCCAGCTCATAATTTCGGAAATGCTCATAAATCCGCCCCGCCCGATACGCCGCGTCGTCAATCTTATCGCTGCTCGGATAATCGCCGATAATCTGGTTAAACACTTGCAGCGACTCACGCAGGCGAGCTTCATTCGTCACCAAAATCAGTCCGCCGGACTGACGATACAAACTCATCGCCTCGGCATACAACTGATCGGCTTCCTCAATCGAGTCAATCGCCGCCAGGTTCTCCGGCAGCCATTCGCCCGGCATCAGGTAACGGTACTGCACCATCTGGTCAAACGTCTTCAACTCCGTCCGGGCCCATTGCAGCTTCGTCGCGTTGCCCGTCGATTCATAATAAGCAATCAGATCCAGCAGCGCCTGCTTATACCCCTCACGAGCCGCCGCCAGAGACTCGACATAATCGGCCTGACGACCATCCGGCATCAGCACACCCTGCTGCAAACGGGTCAGCTCGCTGTCGGTCAAATGAGCATCCGTAACACGAGGATGCTGACACCCGATCAAAAACAAAACCGGAAGAACCAATACCGCCGCCTGTATCCTCTTCGACATGAGGAACTCCTTTCAGTTCAAACGTATGTTTCCTGTTCTTTCGCCCTTACAATACCAGTTTCGACTTTTCTGTCAAGGATCGATTGCGGGAAAAAGAATACCGGAAATAAAAACTCCATAATCACCACTGCGCCTCGACATACGGCCCGATGGGACCGTCCGGCTTGGGCTTCGGACGGGATTTGATAATCGCCTCGGCAATCGGCAGATCACTCTTGCGGGTGATCTTCAGATTCGAATAATCCGTCTCCACAATATGCACCCTATGACCCAGGGCCTCCACAAGCTGGGCGTCATCCGTAATCTTCCCCGAAATCTTGCCTATTTTCACATACGCATCCCGAAGCAGCTTGGCATCAAACACCTGCGGCGTCTGGGCCTCATACAGATTCTCCCGGTCAACCGTCTCCCGGATCACGCCCTTTTCCACCCGCTTCAGCGTGGCGTTGACCGGGCAGGCCAGCATGGCCGCCCCTGTCTCGGCCGCCTTCTCAAAAACCGCGTCCACCCAGTCGTGGGTCAGACAGCAGCGAACCGCGTCATGCACCGCAATCAGGTCGATGTCATCGCCGATCTTCTTGAGAGCGTTGGCCACCGTCTCGAACCGCTCGGCCCCGCCCAAACACAGCTTGACCCCGTTAAAGGCCAGCGTCGATCCCCACTTAACCGTCACCAGTTCCTCATCGTCTTTGGAAATCGCCAGGATGATCTGCTTGACCTCATCCCGATTGGAGAAGTACTCAATGCTCCGCAAAAAAGCCGCCCGCCCCATCACTTCCACGAACGGCTTTTTTCGATCCCCGCCAAACCGGGCGCTGGCCCCCGCCGCACATACAATCACCGCAATTGATTTATCCATCGTTCTCCGCTGCTCTCCTGGGCTGTCATAAAACGGAATGATCCATCAGTATTCAATCCCCCTCCGGGCGCTGATGCCTTTGTCGTAAGGATGCTTAACCGGCTTCATCTCCGTCACCAGGTCCGCCAGCTCAATCAACTCCCGGCTGGCCCCCCGGCCGGTCAGCACCAGTTCCACCCGCGGGTCTCGCGTCGCGATCAGCTCCTTCACGTCGTCGATGTCCGCCAACCCTTTATCCAGGCAAAAAACGATCTCATCCAGAATGATCAGATCATAAAATTTCTCGTGCGCATCGGTCTGGACCTTTTTAATCGCCTCGCGGATTGCGGTCTTAACCCGCCCGATCGCCTGCTGATCCCCCATCGACTCGAACATATCCCACGGCTCATCAAGGGCCAGCATAGTAATGGATCCGATATGCTCCTGAATCACCCCCCGCTCGCCCAGTTCCAGCGCCGGCGGCTTGAGAAACTGGTAAATCAGCACCTTGCCCCCATGCCCGGCCGTCCGCAAAGCCAGCCCCAGCGCCGCGGTCGTCTTGCCCTTGCCATCGCCCGTATAAACCTGTACAAGCCCTTTTTCAATCATGACCCCCATCCTAAACGCCTCCAGCCCGAAAAAAAAGGAAAAAAACAGAGCGATCCCGATCCTCCCGCCCCCTCCCCACAAAAAAAGCCCGTCCGCGTTCAGCAGACAGGCCTCTAAAGACCTTCAAAATCCGATTTTACAAATCATCCCCCGCCAGATCACCAGGCAGGATCAAACAAATATCATTTCGTCGGCCGTTTGATTTTCAGCCGGCTTGAACGGCAACGGCTCGCTGAACTGCACTGCAACCTTCCGCAGATACGGCCCCAGCTCATCAATCCGGCAAATCCGCCCGTTCCGGATAAAATTCTCAAGATCAAACGTATCATCCTCAGGAAAACGGGGCACACTGAACCGGGCCGTCACCTGTCCGCCAGGCGTAGGACAGCAATCCGTATAACACGTAAACGCCGCACCGCCGCTGGAAACATCCACCATCTGGCCCTGGGTTAAAATGTCATCAAAATTTTCCGCGAACCAGACCGGCCAACTGTAACGCAACCTTTTTTCCGCCCTTCGTTCCGCATTCGGATCCATGACTTCTCCTGTTTCGTGTCCAAAGTTCCCGTTTCCCCTCCAACCAGTGTTTCGGAGAAATGCACGGTCCGATTAATCAGACATATTACCAGACATAAACAATCCAAATAAGGGAAATTATAACCAGGCGTGTTAAATGCTTTCTTTTAGGGATTATTGGGTTGTATTCGGGGAAATTATACGGAACTAAACATTCCGGAAATTCTTTGTTCTGATTTCAAATTTTTCCGGATTGTACAAACTATGTCCGATAACACTTTTTATCAACCGCCTGTAACAGCTCGCTGAAAAGCCAACCCTCGCTCTTGATAATTTTTGAACATATCATAGCTGGCACATGCGGGACTCAGCAAAACAACATCACCTTTTTGTGACATTTCAGAACAAATACCTACTGCCTCCTGCATATCCTTGGCTTTTCGCACAATCACCTTGCTCGGTCCGGCCTGCTCAATCGCCGCCTCGATCTTCCCGGCCGTCTGACCGATCAGCACCGCCGCCTTGCACCGCTCGGCAATGCATCGACCCAAATCCGCGAACGAAATGCCCTTGTCATACCCGCCCGCAATGAGAATTTTGGGCTCCTCAATCCCATTTAAGGCCGCCATGGTGCTGACCGGCGTGGTGGCCTTGGAATCATCATACCAGCGAACGCCCCCCGTCTCGGCCGCAAGCTGCATCCGATGCTCCAGCCCACGAAAAGACGAGATTCCCTGCCGAAGCCGCTCGGCATCCACCCCAAAAACGGCCTCCGCAACGGCCAAAGCCGCCGCCAGGTTCTGCAGGTTCACCCGGCCGGGCAAAGCAAAACACTCCCGGTATGCGGCGGGCACATCCTCCGCCCGAAACAAAACGCACCGCCGATCGGGACGGCCGCGGTACCGATCATACCAATCCAGGCAGAGCGGATCGTCTGCGTTAAAAATCGAAACCGGAACCTCGCCTCTCTTCACGCTTTGCCATGCGAAAATATTTTCCTTGGCCGCGCAGTAGGCCTCGAACGTACCGTGACGGTCAAGATGATTGGGGCTTAAATTGGTCACCAGCGCCACATCCGGCCCAATCCGGCTTGCCGCCAGTTGTTCCAGTTGAAAACTGCTGATTTCAATGACCACGATGTCCCGCTCCGTCAGTTCCTGCAGCAGACCCAGCAGCGGCAGATTGCCTATGTTACCGCTCAGGTACACCCGATCGTACGCGACCCCTTCCTGCCCGCGACCCGCTTCGAGCAGATGAGCCGTCAGGGCCGTTGTCGTGCTTTTTCCATTGGAGCCGGTGATCGCCGCCGTCCGCGACGGGCAGCGCTCAAAAAAAAGCGGCACCTGCGAGGTAATCACCGCCCCGGCATCTTTGGCCAATTGAAGATATTGATTGTCCGGCGGCACGGCCGGGTTGACTATCACAACATCGGCATGTTTGAAATCCGCCTCCTCATGCCCCCCCAGGTGCCACCGGATCGGCAGGCCCCTTAGCGATTGAAGCGTTTGGCCGAGCCGGGCCTCATCGGCAAGATCGGTCACCGTCACCTGCGCCCCCTGCCCGCAGGCAAACGCCGCGCTGTCGGCGCCGCCCCCGAACGAACCCAGCCCCATCACCAGGACACGCTTGTTTTTCAAATCCGTGGTCTGCATCCATAATACTTTATATGAAAAATCGGAAACCGCAATTCTCAAAATACGGAATTGTTCCTGAAAAATCGTTTGTCAACCCACATCCTCTCCGTATAATGAAACAAGCAGCCGGGTTACAGCAAAACAAGACAAAGAATCAGAGAATGACAATAGCTGAAAGGGAGAAACATGAAGAAATTAACCGAACAGATTCAAACCGCCGATTGGAAAAGTGAAAAACATGTCCCCGTCATCGAGGCCCCGGACAAAGTCAAAGCTGATGAAATCTTCCGCGCCACCGTCACACTCGGCAAGGAAGTGGCCCATCCCAACAAAACCGAACACCACATCCGCTGGATCACCCTCTACTACCAGGAAGAAGGCGGCAAATTCGCACGCGAGGTCGCACACGTACAATTCAACGCCCACGGCGAATCCGCCGAAGGACCGGACACCGGCCCGGTATATACCCATCACGAAGCCACCGCTTCGCTGAAAATCTCAAAACCCGGCATGCTCTACGCCCTGGCCTACTGCAACATCCACGGCCTCTGGCAGTCCGAAAAAGCAATTGCCGTATCCTGATCAGGTCCGAAATAAAACACAAAGGGGGTGCCAAAGGCGCCCCCTTTTTTGATACACCACAAACGGCGGCGCTGCTCGCAAGCAGCGCGCAGACCGCAGCCCGCAATACTCTCGCTTCGCTTTTTTATTCGGGGCTGAAAATTCGTACATTGTCAATCCGAGCGGTAACCGAACCGCCGGAAAAATTGTAAAACAGCCAGCCGCAGGATTGAGACCCCTCGGCAAGGTCATATTCAGCGTAGGTCCAGCCGGCAGTCTGACCCAGCATTCCAACCATGCTCCCGCCAATATACAGAGATAGAGTCCCGCCGGAGATCATGTAATAGAAACCGATCTTTCCCCCGCTGCTTTCTACTTCCAGGTTGAGTTGGGAGGCCTGACCCCCGGAAAGGCCCTGCACGGCCGCACAGTAGGCCCCTTCGTAGGCATCCGTGGAAATCACCTGCCAGGGGACCGCTCCTTCGCCGCTCCAGGAGAGAGCCGAAAAGTCGCCGGTCTCAAAACCGTCAAAGAGTTCGCCGAATCCATACAGCATTTCCCCGCCAAGCCACGACTGGCTGAGCATCTCAAAATCCCGGAGATCGATACGTCCGTCCCGGTAGAAATCGACGGGATAGACAACGGCGGGTTCCTGCGAATCGGTCAGCCAGCGATCCGCAAGAGCAGCCAGTTCCGCCAGGCCAATCGTATATTCCTGCCAGCTCAGCATCGGATAACTTCGAGTCGGAGATTTCCAGTAGTCGTTTTCACCGTTAGCCGTTTCACCGACAAAATCCCAGGTCGCCTCCAGGAACGGGGTTTTGCTGAACATCGCGACCGTATCGAGGCCATCGGCGATGATTCCGATATCCTGCCCCGAGGCATCGATATCCCAGAAATTCGCCAGCGAGGTAAAGAACATGTCGTTGGCCCCGAGAAAGCCGCCCACATCGGTCGAGCCGGACCCCGCGTCGACAAGCCCGGCCGAATAAGTATACCGGCACTGAATGCTATAGCATCCGCCGAGGAGGCCGCCGACCTTTTGTGCGTTCTGTCCGCAACGGACGGCGGCCTGCGAATAACTGTTCGAGACATCGCCGGAGGTGCTGTAGCCGACGAGGCCCCCGATGTTTTCGCAACCGTCCCCAAGGGCAATCGCCCCTGTACTGAAGCAGCGTTTGATATCCCCGTTGTAGATCTCGCCAACCAGGGCCCCCACCGATTTGTTATAGGCAGAACCGGCAATGGAAATTGCCTCAATCCCCAGGTCCCGAATCTCCGCGCTGTGCCCGCCGGAACCCGCGTAGCCGAACAGACCGATATAGCAGCCGCCGTCGTTCGGCTCGATGACGAGATTTCGAATGACATGGCCTTGACCGTCAAAAACCCCGTTGAAAGCAGGCCCTTGAAAATGGCTATCGTCGCTTGTATCAGGTGCGATAACGGCCGCAGGAAAGGGGCCTGCCCCCGCCATGTCAAGATCCGCCGTGAGGAGGAAATAACTCGAGTAATCGTCCGGGTTGTGCGCCAGTTCGAGCAGGTCGTTGACATCGGCAATTTCGTATGGATCGGCCTGCGTGCCCTGGCCGGACCGATAGGCCCAGCCGGCCGAACCAATCAACAAGAGACACAATAGCGGAAAATAAAAAGAATCGTGTTTCATCATTCCCTCTCCTCTTCGTCGTTTGACTGTTCCTTCTCAACTCATTCTGTCGGCTTGATTCGCAATCGCTTGATCGCGATACTAAGGATACACAAAGCCGCGACAAACGCAAGGATTTCCTGACATATTCAGGACTTCACAGGTCCTCATCGCGGAACGCGCAGCTTGCGGTTCGGGCAAAGGCGACGGGGGGGCCTCTACGCCTCTGTATCGCCGACCAGCGGACGAATACGGCCGACCGTAAAAAAGACCAGCCGGGCGGGCTCGGCCTCCGCCGAATGGCCGTGATCCGATCGCCGGGCCGCCTGCACCTTCTCCGGGTCGGCCTCCTCGCCGACCTTCTCAAGATACAGCCGTTTGCCCTGGTAGCCGGGGCCTTTTTCAATAAACATGTACACGGCCTTCGGGTTGCTCTGCAGATTCTCATAACTCAGCCGGGGCCGCATAATCAGGGCAATCGTCCCGTCGGCCTGCACATGCGGACGCCCGTACAAAGCCGCATCCACATTGCCGTCCCCGTCAGCCGTCGAAAGAATCCCCATCCCGTCCGTCGTCTCGAAATAATCCTTCAAATCCATCGCAATCTCCCGTTTTTGGTTTTTCCCTGAACTATCATACGCGCCAAAGAGTATAATGCCAATAAGAAAACGGATTCGGATGGGAGATTAAAGATGGCATTTACACTGCAAATCGGCCAATCAGCACCGGAGTTTACCCTGCCGGCCACCGACGGAAAAACCTACCGGCTGCAGGATTTTGACGACGCCCCGATCCTCGTACTCTTCTTTACCTGCAACCACTGTCCCTATGTGATCGGGTCCGATGAGGTCACACGGAAAACAGCCGAAAAATTCAGCCCCCGGGGCGTCCGTTTTGTGGGCATCAATTCCAACAGCCCCAACACCTACGCCGAGGATTCCTTCGACAACATGATCAAACGCATGGAGGAAAAAAAGTTCCCCTGGATCTATCTGTATGACCGCTCGCAGGAGGTGGCCCGCGCTTACGGGGCGCTGCGCACGCCGCATTTTTACGTCTTCGACAAGGACCGCAAGCTGGTCTACACCGGCCGCGGCGTGGACAACCCCCGCGACACAAGCAAGATGACCGTCAATGACCTCGACAACGCGCTGACGGAAATCACAGAGGGAAAACCCGTTTCAACACCAGCCACCAACCCCATCGGCTGCAACGTCAAGTGGGAAGGGCAGGATGCCCACTGGATGCCCGCCGACGCCTGCGATCTCGTTTAAATCGCTCCCGCCCGCCAAGTCCTCAACAGCGGCTTGCCGAGGCACACAAACAACGCTATACTGCCGCGATGAAGATTCTGGCGCTCGAACCCTATTACGGCGGATCGCATCAGGCGTTCCTCGACGGCTGGCAGGCCCGCAGCCGGCACGAATGGACGTCGCTGACCCTGCCCCCCAGTAAATGGAAATGGCGCATGCGACACGCGGCGATTACCTTCGCACAACAGATACAGGAAAAAGCTACGGCGGGCGAAAGCTGGGATGGCCTGTTCTGCTCCGACATGCTCAACCTCGCCGAGTTCCTCGGCCTGACCGACGAATCCATTCGCACACTTCCCAAAGTCGTCTATTTCCATGAAAATCAATTGACCTACCCGGTCCGCTTCGAATCGGAGCGGGACTACCAGTTCGCCATGACCAATCTCACAACCGCCCTGGCCGCCGATGCGGTCTGGTTCAATTCCGCCTTCCACCGGGAAGATTTCCTGCGGGCCGCCGAGTCTTTTATAAACAAAATGCCCGATTACAAACCCCTTCAGCGGATCGACGAAATCCGCCGCAAATCCGAAATCCAGCCGCCGGGTATCCATATATCAAATTCGCAGCCAACACAAAAAAACGAGGGGCCGGTTCGGATCCTTTGGGCCGCTCGCTGGGAGCATGACAAAAATCCGGATGATTTTTTCGAGGCGATGAAAATTCTCAAAGACAGGGGCCTTCCGTTCCGGCTCAGCGTCATCGGCCAGCAGTTTCGCGACCGGCCGGAGGTCTTTGACCGGGCCGCCGCTGTCTTCGCCGACCGGATCGACCGCTGGGGCTTCCAGCCAACGCCGGAGGCCTACCACGCCGCCCTGGCCGAATCTGACATCGCCGTCTCTACCGCCGCCCACGAATTCTTCGGCATCGGCATCCTCGAAGCCGTCGCCGCCGGCTGCCTCCCCCTGCTGCCCCGGCGGCTGTCCTATCCCGAAATCCTCCGAACGCTGGACCCCGACCGAGCCGATGATTTTCTCTACGATGGAACCGCCGCGGATCTGGCAAACAAGCTGACCACGCTGATCCAGTCCCCCCCCGCCGCTAATCCCTTCGCCCGCGCCGCGACGCAAAAATTCGGCTGGCCGCAGCGAGCCGGGCAAATGGACAGCCGCCTGGACTCCCTCTCGGCCCCGGCCGGGGCCGCGCAATGACTCAAGAAACCGGCTTCAGATACACACACTTGTCGTCGCCGGGCGCGTAAAATTCCGGAATCCGGGCCGCCAATACATACCCCAGCCGTTCATAAAAAGCACGCGTCGGCGCATAACGCTGTATCCCCGACGTCTCCACCACAACCAGCCGCCCGTGCTGCCTGCGGATTTCCTCCTCGGCATAACAGACCAGATCCCTGCCGATGCCCCGCCGCTGAAAAGACGGATCCACCGCAAGCCAGTACAGATCGAAGGTCCCCAGCGTGCACGGCGTAGCCCCAAAGCAAATCCACCCGGCAACCGCTTCGTCCGCTTCGGCCACATACGACTGATACGTACAGCCGGGCTTCATCTCAGCCGAATCGCTGAAAACCTCACGAGCGATATCCACCTCAACCGGCCGAAAAAAGCCCGTCCTTTCGATAATCTCCAGCACCGCCGGCTCATCTTCCCCGCGGGCACATCGAATCAAAAGCGGCCGGTTCATCACGCAGGTCTCCCCGCCAAAGGAAGAGCGGACCGCCTGCGCCGAAGATCGGCAAGCGGCAGCATCATCCACACAAACCGCTCATAGGGAATGTCCGCCGCCGCCAGCGCCGCGGCAAAACCCGCATCCGGAGAAATATCCGGGTTCGGATTGACCTCCAGGATAAACGGTCGGTCCTGCTCATCCAGGCGAAAATCCACACGGGCATACCCGCCGCAGCCGAGCACGTTCCAGGCCCGCTCCGCCAGAGTGACAATCGTTTCCGCCAGCGACTCATCCAGCCGGGCCGGAAGAATCCGCGGCGTATGATGATACCCGAACGAATCGCTCACCCACTTGGCCTCATAATCAACCAGGCGAAGCTGCCCTTCCGAAAACGCCGAAAAATCAATCTCCGCCGGCGGCAGCACCCGCGGCCGCCCGGCGATCTCAATCACCGAAACATTCAATTCCCGCGACGGGATAAACGCCTCGATAATCGCCGTCTGCCCAAACTGCTCATGCACCCGCCGCACAAGGGCCTCGGCCCGGGCCGAAGGAACCGGCACAACCGAATCGGCCCCAATCCCCTCACTTGCATCACAGCAGGCCGGCTTGACAATATACAGCCCCTCCGGCAAATCCCCGGGCACACAGCCCCCCGGCCGCACCGCCGCCCCCGCCGGGCACGGCAGGCCCGCCGAGGCGAGAATCATCTTGGCACGATGCTTGTCCTGCGCCAGAGTAAGCGCCTCGGTCCCATTGCCTGTACAGCCGACCCCGAACGCCTCACACAACGCAGGCACCGCGCACGCATCCCGAATCGAACCGGCAAACTCCTCAATCAAATTGAAGACAAGCTTTTCAGGCCGACGGCTCAGCAGCCCCGCCAGGTCTCGCAGATCGGCCACCGCCAGCGCCTCCGATTCAAGGCCCAGGGCATCCAGCGAATCGGCCACCGCGCGCACCTGGTCCAGCACCCCGGCGCAGCTCTCGGCAAAAGCCCCGCTGCCCGCCTCAAACTGATTATATAATATCAGCACGTGTTTCATGCGATCGAATCTCCTGCCCGGCTCGTTCAAAAGCGCTGTCAAGGATCGCGCCGATCAGCGACTCGTAGGCCATCCCCTCCTGCGTAGCGATCATCGGCAAATCGGAATGGCTCGGATGCAGACCGGCCAGCGGGTTGACCTCAAGAAAATACGGCCGCCCGCCCTCATCACAGCGAAGATCCACACGCCCGCCGTCACGGCATTCCAGCGCTCGGTAGCACCCCAGCGCCAGCGCTTCAACCGCCTGCTTCATTCCCGGCTCCCGCAGCGCTGAATACCGAATTCGGCGCTCGCATTCTTCCTTGTTCAGGTACGAATAAATCGCCGGCTCTCCCGCCCCGGCAACCGCAATCTCCATCGTTCCAAGGACACGCGCCTTCGGACCGGTCCCCACAATCCCGACGGTAAACTCCCGCCCGCCAAGATACGTCTCCACCAGCACCGGCTGCTGATACTGACCCAGCAGCCGACCGCACACAATCGCAAGCTGCTGCGGAGTGTCAATCTTCGAATGCGGATCGATCCCCTTGCCCGTCCCTTCAGCCAGCGGCTTGGCAAAAACCGGGTAGGACAGATCCACCGAGGCGACCTCTTCGGCCGACCGCACCACCGCAAACCCCGGCGTAGGCAGACCCTCGGCGGCCACCAGCTTCTTGGCCACGGCCTTATCCAGCGTCACGGCACACACCAGCGGATCCGAAAAGGTATACGGAATCTCATACAGCTCAAGCAGCGCGGGCACCTGCGCCTCGCGGCTGCGCCCCTTCAGACCCTCGGCAATGGTAAATACCAGGTCCCACCGGCGGCCCGCCGCCAGCGCCAGCGCCAGCGAACGCCCGTGCCCGATGCGCTCGACCGCATAACCGAGCGACTCGATCGCCTCCTGCAGGGCCGCAATCGTGCCCTCCGAGTCAAACTCCGCCACATCCGATTCACGGTAGCCCATCGCCAGATAGTCGCTCCGCAAATCGTACACCAACCCGATTCGTTTCCCTGTCATTTTTGTTTCCTTGAAACAGAAGGAATTTCCTTTTCAATCGTCGCCGCAAACCCCGCGAAAAAGGCCGGGGCGCCGGTCTTCAAATTCCGCAAATTATACCCCCCCTCCTGCACCACCAGGGTCGGCCGGTTCAGCAGGGCCAGCCGCATCCCCACCGTTTTCAGCGTATCGGCCTTCAGCCCGAACGAGCCGGTCGGATCCCCCTTGAGGATGTCAAAACCCAGGCAGACAACCAAAAACATCGGCGAAAACTTCTCAATTCGCCGCACCGCCTTTTCAACCGTTTTCAGGTACATCTCCGCCCCGGCGTTTTCCGGCAGCGGATAATTGACATTAAACCCCTTGCCTGCCTCTTCGCCCGTTTCATCGGCGAATCCCGAAAAATAGGGATACGCAATATTCGGATGCCCGTGCAGGGATACCGTCAGCACATCGCTGCGCCGGTAAAAAATATTCTGGGCCCCGTTGCCGTGATGAAAATCAATATCCAGCATCGCGACCCTCCCGTACCGGCTGAGAGAATGGGCCGCAATCGCCGCGTTATTGAAATAGCAAAAGCCCCCAAACACCCGCCGTTCGGCATGATGCCCCGGCGGACGGCAAAGGGCATACGAAAGCGGACGGCCCTCGAGCACCTGTTCGGCCGCCGTCAGCGCCACATCCACGCTCGCCCGCGCCGCGTCAAAGGCGTTCCGGTCCAGCGGCGTAAAGGTATCAATGCAGTAATAGCCCGCCCGAACCGCCAGATCTTTCGGACGGCTCTGCGGACGGCGAAGCGGAAACACATACGGGTAAACCGGCCGCTTGCTGTGCAAACGCTGACAGACCGCCTTCAAATAACGGAAAAAATCCCCGTCATGAACCGCCAGAATATGCTCATCCCCAAAATGCCGGGGCGCAATATCCTCAAACAGACCCGAGGCCAGCAGCGGTTCCCGAATGGCCCCCACCCGAACCGGACGCTCGACATAACCGCGGTCATTGACATGGTGAATCTCATGCGCCCGCGTACTGACCAGGGCAAACTGCCAGGCCGGACGGTTCCGGAGCATCTGGCCGTCATGCGACGGCTCTTTTTTATAATATTTCGGCTCCCGAAAACGCACCGGGTCATCAAGGATCGATTCCACCACACGCTCGATATAATCCGGCTTGACCAGGTGGCTGTATTTCTTCGTCAAAATCGTCCGCACCGCCGCCCGGCACTCCGAACGCCGCAGCGGTTCCGGACGGTCCAGCCCGTCAAACAGCAGGTACGGCGCAGGCGACGGACCGATCGGCGTCTCATATTCCGTCCCGACAATCGGCCGCACCCCGTAACTTTCATAAAACCGAAGACGCTGGCGGTTTTCCTTCAGCACCGCCGGATCCTTAACCAACGACGGATCATCCGGAAGCGATTCAAGGTAAATCCCACGAAGCATGTGCTGACGGGCATACTCCCGCGTGGCCTCATACAGCATCGTCCCCGTACCGGCCCCGCGAATATCCCGGCGGGCCGCGATAAAATCAAGCAGGCCGCTGTGAAGAGTCGGAAACACCAGCAGCAGCGAAAACCCCGTCACCTGACCCACCTGCGACTCGCTGACCAGCAAAATACTGCTGTAGCCGTACGTAAACGGATTCTCCAGCATGTCCGGAATCGTCTCGGCATACTCGGCCACCGCCGAAAAGTGCTGCCGAAAAATCTCCTGCACCTGCCCAATCCGCTCCTGCTCAATCGGAAGCACCGTGCGATAAACCCGTGTGATCCGTATCATAACCGGCTCCCATTCTTCCCAAATCCCATCGGCATCCGACCCCGTCGGCCTTACTGATCAAAAAGGAAACCGGTGGCCTGTCCCACGCGCCGGCTGCGAATGCTCTCCCGCCGCTGCGCACGCAGCGTGCGGGCCGGCTGAATGACCGAGGCGCGACCGCTGGCCAGGTCCCAGACACCCGGCGAGGCCCCAAGTTCCGACGGCTCCTCGGCCATGCTTTCCACTCCCGGCTCCGGGTAGTTGACCAGCAGCCCCTCGTAATTGCGGAGAACCGTATGCGTCGGACTCATCGAAACCACGTAACTCGGCAGGACCGGAATCTTGCCCCCCCCGTGAGGCGCATCGATGACAAACGTCGGGATGGCAATCCCGCTGACCCGACCGCGAAGGTATTCCATGATCTCAACCCCCGCCCGAACCGATGTGCGAAAATGCTCCACCCCACGGACCAGGTCGCACTGGTACAGGTAATACGGGCGAACCCGCATCCCGATCAGGCCGCGGCAAAGCTGCTCGATCACCTGCGGCTGGTCATTGACCCCACGTAGAAGAACCGACTGGTTGCCCAGCGGAATCCCCGCGTCCGCCAGCTTCGCGCACGCCGCCGCCGACTCCGGGGTCAGCTCGTTCGGATGATTAAAGTGAGTATTGATCCACACCGGATGATACCTGCGAAGCAGCGCCGTAAGATCCTCGGTAATCCGCATCGGCAGAACCACCGGAACGCGCGTCCCGATCCGGATAACCTGAACGCTCGGCACCGAACGCACCGCCGACAAAACCGATTCAACCGACGCGTCCGGCATCGTCAGCGGGTCGCCCCCCGACACGATCACATCGCTGATCTCCGGATGCGACTGAAGATACTCAACCACCTGCCGCAGACGGCGGGTCGAAATCGAGCTTTCACGCGTACCCGCGATCCGCTTGCGCGTGCAGTGACGGCAGTACATCGAACACGTCGTCGTCGCAATCAGAAGAGCCCGGTCACGGTACCGGTGAATCAGCCCCGGCACCGGCATATCCACATGCTCTTCCAGCGGATCTTCACTCAAACACGGCGGGTCCTGAAGTTCCTGGCGATTCGGTACACTCATGCGAAAAACCGGGTCCGACAAATCCGCCCGCCGAATCAGCGAAGCATAGTACGGCGTAATCGCCATCGGGTATTTCCCGATCACCGACTTGAGGTCGTCCCGGCCGCTAAGCCCCGGCACATACCCCGAAAGCTGCCCCAGCGTGCGAATCCGGTTGCGGATTTGCCAGCGCCAGTCATTCCACTGGCCGGCGGCTTTGGGGGGGACGGCAGGATCGTTTAGTGAGGACGAGGGCGGCTCCTCCGCCCTCATAGTACTTGGAGGTTCAGAGCCCTTCTCTTCTTCCGTGTCCGTAAGGGTCACAACAACGTGCTGCTGCATGGTCTGGGTTCCTTTGCAATTGGGTTGACTATCTTTGTTCGTTCGGAAAATGTCCCAAAAACGACGATAAGCTGCGTACAAAACTCTGGCGGAGCGGCTGGATGGACGTCTCAACCTCGTCAAGACCCATCCCGATCATCGCGAAAGAAAAGAACCCAAACACAAAGCCGGCTACCGCACAGGCCAATCGCCGCATTTTCATCGAATCAATCTTTTCCCCCACAAACGGGGAAAGCATCTGCTCCATCGCTTCTAAATATAAATTATAAGGACCTTCCATCTGTTCCGAGATCTTCCGATCCAGCTTCACCAGCAAACGGCCCTGGAAAAGAAGGATAAATTTATCGGACTCGTCCACAAAAAACCGATAGTGAGCATCCAGAAGGTGCTCCAGCGCCTCCGTCAAACTCCCCGGCCGATACCCATCTTTCTGCAGCCGTAAAATCAGCTCATCAATCGCCCGGCCGACCAGGATCGTCGCCACCTCATATTTATCCTTAAAATGGCGATAGAATGTCCCTTTTCCGACATCCGCCCGCTGCGTGATGTCATCAATTGTAGTCGCATCAAGTCCGTATTCAGTAAAGACCGAAAGAGCCGAAATCTCGAGTTTCTTTCTCGTCTTCTCAGCTCGCTTTTCTGAACGGGTCAAAGCCACGTTTTCAACCTCAATAACCATGATAATGACTATATAGTCATTCCTGACCATTTGGTCAACATATTTTCGGAAAAATTATTCAATTTCTTAAGATTTTTTTTAAAATTGATTTACAATGTCTGGGTAGTAGTTTTTCCCGTAACCATATACTATATATAGATTTATATTATAAAAGGTCTGACTATGCCTGAATTGCTCGCCCCGGCCGGAAATCCTGAAAAACTCAAATGGGCCGTCGCCTATGGAGCCGACGCCGTCTATTTCGGTCTCCAGTTCGGCTCCCTCCGCAGCTTTGCGGGCAACTTCACACTCGATGAAGCCGAGGACGCATTGCGCTATCTCCATCAAAACGGCAAAAAAGGATACGTCACCCTGAACATCTACCCCTTCTCCGATGAATACAAGCAACTGGTTCAAACAGCGTGTCAACTGGATGAAATGGGCGTCGATGCCCTGATCGTTGCCGATCTCGGCTTGCTGACCCTGCTGAAAAAGAACAAGCTGAAGACCGCTTTGCATATCAGCACCCAGGCCAACTGCACCAGCGGACAGACAGCCGCGGCCTGGAACGGGGTGGGCGCTTCACGCGTAAACCTCGCGCGCGAGTTATCGCTCGCACAGATCGCCGAGATTCAAAAATCCCTGTACGGCAGCGTGGAAATCGAGGTCTTCATTCACGGCGCGGTCTGTTTTTCCTATTCCGGCCGATGTGCCGTCAGCGACTACATGACCGGATACCGCGCCAACCGGGGACAGTGCAAACACCCCTGCCGCTACCAATATTACCTCGTCGAGGAAAAACGACCCGGAAAATACATGCCCGTCTTCGAAGACAATCGCGGCCTCTACCTGTTCAACAGCAAAGACCTGGCCCTCTTCGAATACATCCCACAACTGACGGAACTGGGGATTGCCTCCTTCAAAATCGAAGGCCGGATGAAATCCATTCACTACATCGCCGCAGTCGTCTCCTTCTATCGCCGGCTGATGGACGGCCAACCCTTCTCAAAACAGCAGGCCCTTGACTGGCTCGGCCGCGTCCCCAACCGCGGCTACACCGCCGGCTTCATCAAAGGCGCCTTCGGCCCGGACGATTACGCCTGGGACCAGAGCGTCTCGCAGGGCACCTCCCGCTTTGTCGCCAACGTCAC
>JAHDQI010000395.1 GCA_018433925.1 Phycisphaerae bacterium
GGTTTCCTCATTTCTTTTCTCTCGGCAGCATTAAAACGCTGGCAAAACTCGGAAAAAACAGGAGAAAAAGCGGCAATTTTTGGACAAAAAACGGACAAAACAGAACAAAGAGTGGACAAAAAAGGAAAAGGAATGGACAAACTTGGCGTCAGGAATAATACCTACAAAACCGCCCAAAAACCGCGTTTCCAGCCCAAAAACGCAGAAAATTCGGTTCTTTCAACTTTTTTTAGAGAATCCGCGGCCGATTTCAAGTATGATCACCCAAAAAAATAGAGATAAATAGGATTCCATTGAATACCAGAGCAACACCAAAATTTGAATACATTAGCACCCGGCAGGCGCTGACCGGCCTGCTCGATAAAATCCGGGCATCCGCCCATATCGCCCTCGATACCGAAGCCGACAGTTTCCATCATTATTATCCCAAAGTCTGCCTGATTCAGGGCACGGCCGAGACCGTCAACTTCATCATTGATCCCCTCGCCGGGATCGATCTGACGGACTTCTTCAATATTCTCTCACAAAAAAAACTGATCATCCATGACGCCGGCTATGACCTGCGGATGCTCAAGGCCGATTTCGATTTTCTGCCCGAAGGCGAAATTTTTGATACCATGCTCGCCGGCCGGATGCTCGGCCTCGAAAAAGTCGGCCTCTCCGCTCTCCTCGGCGACTTCCTCGGCCTGCAAATCCACAAACAAAATCAGCGAGCCGACTGGTCCAAACGACCCCTTTCACAAGAACTGCTCGCCTATGCGATTGTCGACACACACTACCTGCCCGCTTTGGCGGATCTGCTGGCCGCCCGGCTGGAGACCCTCGGCCGCTCTCAATGGCACCGGCAAAGCTGTCAGGGATCGGTCCGGTCGGCCCTGCAATCTAAAAATGACAATGAAACCGAGGAAAACTGGAGAATACGAGGGGTCAGCCGGCTCAATCCAAAGCAAATGGCCTTCGTCCGGGAACTGTGGAGATGGCGTGAAAAAGAAGCCCAAAAGGAAGACGTCCCCCCCTTCCGCGTCATGTACAGCAATCAGCTTCTGGCCTTGTCCTGCTGGCTTGCGGCCCAAAAAAATCCGGCCCAAAAAAAACTGAACAAACTTCCGCGAAACTGCCGGGGTCCCCGGCTGGCGGCCCTCAAAAAAGCCGTTGATAAGGCCGCCGCCCTGCCCGAAGAGCAATGGCCCCAGCGGAGAAAACCTGATTTTTCCAAACAGCCCACCTGCCTTCAGCAGTCCCAGATTGAGATCCTCCGGCGAAGCGCCGCCCAGATTGCCGCCTCGCTGAACCTGCCGCCCCAGTGGATTGCCCCAAAGGCCCTCCTCGGAAGCATTGTACTCAGAAAACTCGATACCCCCGAAAAACTGATCCGATCCAACCTGATGACACCCTGGCAGGCAGAGCTGCTGGCTCCCATCCTCTCCGAGGTGTTCTCGGATAAATCGACTCCCACCGCCCCGGACTCCGAATCAGCCCCCGGAACCTCGCACCCGTGACAAGGCGCCTTTCGCCAGGAAAACCGCCTGCCTGGCAACGCTCCGGCAAATCCGCGGAAAGGTAAAACGAAGCGGTGTTGGCTCGGCAAAACGAAAGTCCTGACAAACCAGGTCCGCATAATCATCCCCGATCAGGATCAGCGACTTATCATCCGGGCATCCGAATCCCATCCCCACGGCCGTCCGAACAATCGGAAGCGTCAGCGGATCCAGGCCAATCAGCCGGCAGCAGGCGTATTCACACGCGATTGGATCCCTTCCCCCGATCAGAAAACCCAGCGGCTTCGGGCTGCCCTGAATCGGACCCTGTCCTTCCATAGCGACAATCCCATCAATGATATTCAGCGCCGGCGCAAGCCGCTGATAAATACCAATCAGCATACGACAAAAAGACTCCGGATCTTGCCCCCGTGTAAAATGCCGAAAGGCCTTTTCCTTGCCCGCCACACAGCCGTACATATTTTTGACGGCAAAGGTCGCTCCTAACTGCTGATGGGCCTTCAACTTCGGTAGATTCAAAATCACATCCGCCTCCAAAGCGGCACGGCTGATGCCGACACGAATGCCGTCGATCGTTGTCCGTACCGGGCGGTTCAACTGCACGATGGGAATCCCCATCGCCCGCAGTGTCTGATCGATCCCAAGGGCCCTGAGGCAGGATTCCGCCTCGCTCCATGCGGGAGAATCCCCCACCATCGGACGAGCGCCGGCTTCCTTCAGAAGTTTCCCCGCAGCCGCAATGACGGCCGGGTGTGTCTGGGCCGGCTGATGAACCCCCGCCGGTACAATTAGATTGGGCTTGACCAGCACCCGATCCGAGGGGCGTACGAATCGTTCAATTCCCCCAAAAAGTGTAAAGAGCTTGCGCAGGGCCTCCTCAACTAACTGCGGGGTATAATCACCGCAACGGCAAAGAGCGGCAGTTCGGTCATCAGGCGGCTCGCTGCCGGATTGGGAAGGATGAGAATCCGAGGATATCACATCACCCCCGCCTGTTGACAAAGAATCAAATAAAGACGGGCCGAGGTTTCCGGGGAATCAGGATCTAAAAAAAACCGGCCCAGGGCACTGCCGTCCTGCTGAATCTTAACCGCCGAGAGAATAAGAAAATCTCCCTCGGCCATATCCAATCCAAAACGCCCTTCGTGAAGTGAAAAAGATTGCATAAGAGAGTCCCGAGTCGCTATCGGGAGATTCGCCAATGCGGCCTGACGAAAGAGCGGCTCAATTTCCACATGAGAAAAACCGCGTCTCGGCAGATCCGGCTGCGCCCGAAGAACCAACGAAAAACGGCCCGCGGGAACCCGCCGTCCGGCCAGTGTGCCATCGCCTCGGAGATAAAACAGGGCACGCCCTGCCTCCACAGGAAATCCTGTAAGTTCTTCCGGATAATCCTGAAAAAGAATAATTTTTTTAATCCCGATTCGTTCTGCTTCCAAACGCCCCAGTGCCGTGACAACCTCCGGACCTTGAGCCGAATCCCCCGCCGCAGCCCATATATGATTGGCTGAAAATCCCTCCGGATCATCAAACTGAATTCTTTTCGTACTTAATTGAGAAAGCACATCAGGAACGGAGTCGATTTCTTTTAAGGGAAGTCGATACAGAATCACGGAAAAGACACATTGGACTTCGAGGGAAACTGCATCGGACGGCTCAAGGTCTGTTATCTTTAAGCGAGGAGAACGGGTTGGATACGGCTCCGCCGGGGACGGTGTTTCAGCGCACCCCGTCAAGATCAAAAAAAAAGCCGGAATCGACAAAATAACAACCCATATGGTCTTCATGCAAAGGATTGTAAACAGTCGGCCAGATGTGTCAATGCTGATTTCAAAACCACGATTTACCCTTATACCCGGAAATGCAGTCTTTGGAAAATTCTACGGCGATCGTACTGCCAATATATATAGGGTCACCGGAAAGGCCCGGTCTTTGGCAGTAAACCACACAATTTAATAGCAACCGATTATGTCTTGATTTTGATTTTATTTAGAAAACAACCTACCTGTCTTTGTATTTTCGAATTTGCAGAAGGTAGTTTAAATAAGCTGCGGGTCCGCCTTCTTTATATTCCGCCATGGCATACGGCCGCCCATCTGAAGAAGCCAGATAGATCGTTGGAAACATACCCCGAAAGCCATATATTCGGGCCAGTTTCTCGTTTTGTGCTCTGATCTCGGCCGACTGAACGGATTCGTCGTATGGAAAGTCCACCAGCATAAAAACGAAATATTTCTCCGCTTCTTCGGCGAAGGCATCCTGAGAAAAAACCTCCTCTTCCAGTTTAATGCACCAGCCGCACCAATCGGAACCCGAAAAGTTAATCAGCAACTCTTTTCCCTCTCGGACAGCTTTGGACCGGGCCATTTCATAATCCGTCATCCATTGGACGCCCTTACGACCTGATTGGGGACTTGTAACATCTTTTTCTGGGATTATATCCGATTCAGAATTGCCCATTTCCTCGGGAATCGATTCAGCCGGGGTTTCCTTGACTACCGCTTGTTCAGCAGGGGTCGAAACTTCATCATTTTGGATTTCCGGCTGATTTTTTTTACAACCTACAATCGCAAGTATTCCAATCAAAAAGAGAGTTGTATAAAATATCCAATTCCGCTTATTGTCCATGTCAATCCTCAATATCCAGATTTTGTTTACTATACTAAGATTCCCAAAGCATTGTATTTACGATAAAAGGACGTCTTTGTTTATGATCCGATCTGATTTTCCAAAAAAAGACCAAGTTATTATACCCGGTTTGAATGTAAACCGAAACCCAAATCCTTAGACATAAAAAAGACATTAGAACGCTAAAATTTGATTCAAATCCAATCCTTGACGTACCTTCCAGCCATTGGTACAATCCGGTTTTCTTAACCGTTGGATTTCAGGCAGGGAAAGGATTAATCATATGCAGACGCTGGCGTTCATGACCGGGCAATGGGAGTGGATTGTAATATTGGTAATCGCAGTACTGATTTTCGGCCGTCGTCTGCCGGACATCGCAAGAAGCATCGGCAAAAGCATAACGGAATTTAAAAAAGGCATTAAGGACTCCGAAGAAGAAATCCACAAAGCCATTGACGACTCCGATAAAATAGCCGAAAACGGCTCCGCATCAAAAGAAGAGGCCAAAAATTCCTGATTCCGCCATCTGTTTTTCAATGTCTTGACTGATCAGTTGCCGCAATCAATTCACGAGAAAAACACTGTCGTTACGACTTTTTTGCCCAGAAGCGACAGACAAGAATGCTCGCTTCATACAAAATGTAAAGAGGTATGGCCAGAGCAATCTGGGTAATTACATCAGGAGGGGTCGCAACGGCCGCGATGACAAACACGGCAAGCAGAACGTATTTTCGAATCCTTTGAAGCGTTGCTACATCCACCAGTCCCATTTTCTCAGCAAAGACAATCGCGATCGGACTTTGAAAGCCCAGCCCGAAAACAATAGACAGCAGCAAGATAAAAGATACATAATCGGACAATGAGGGCTGATATTTGATATAGTCCACACCGACATTGAACTGGACAAAAAATTTCAGGGCTAACGGCGCCGCGATAAAAAGAAAAAACAGTGCCCCTCCGATAAATAATCCGGCGCTGACAGGAACTACAGCATATACGTAACGGCGTTCATGCCGGTACAAACCGGCTGAAATAAACGTCCAGAGCTGATAGAAAATCCAGGGCGAGGTGATTAAA
>JAHDQI010000266.1 GCA_018433925.1 Phycisphaerae bacterium
AAGGGCATAAATATTTTTATCCGCGGAGGTTACATAAACCCTCCCGGCGGCCACTACGGGGCTGGACCGAACGGGACCGCCGGTCTTGAAGCTCCAGACAATCGCCAGCGACTCCGGCAGATCGCCGGGGGCCGTGCCCGTCAATTGCGGATTGCCCCGGAAGATGGGCCACTGGGAATCGCCGAACGAAACGGCTTGCCCTGCTTGCGGCGGGGCCGCCTTGCGAACGGCGGCTTTTTGGCGGGCAAGGATTACGGCGATCACGGCCGCGATCGGCAGCGAGAGGATCAAAAACGGAACCAGAACACGACTGACAAAACGCATGATCTTCTTCCCTCCTTCCAGTCCGGGTTATCCGCTCATGTGGCGTTCGATGAAACTCGTATCCACCTGATTTTTAACAAACAGATTGTGTGAAAGGATCTTCAGGCACGCGGGAATCGTGGTTTTGATCGGTTCGATTCGGAATTCGCGAAGGGCCCGCTTCATCGTGGCCAGGGCCTGCTCCCGTGTGGGCTGGTGAACGATCAGCTTGGCGATCATCGAATCGTAATAGGGCGAGACCACCGATCCCTGGGCCAGGTGCGTATCGACCCGGACGCCGGGACCGCCGGGCGCGATAAACCGCTCGATTTTGCCGGGGCAGGGGCAGTAGTTTCGATCAGGGTCTTCCGCGTTGATCCGGCATTCGAACGACACCCCTGTGTGCTTGATGTCTCGCTGGCGGAGGTTCAGCGGCTGGCCGGCGGCAATGCGAAGCTGCCATTTGATCAGGTCGTGCCCGGTGACCATTTCCGTGACGGGATGTTCGACCTGGATTCGGGTATTGACCTCGATAAAGTAGAAGTTTTTATCGCGATCCAGCAGGAATTCCACCGTGGCGGCATTGTGATACCGGGCCTCCTGGATGAGCCGGAGGGCGGATTTGCACAACTCCTCGCGGGTGCGTTCCTCGAGGACCGGGCAGGGGGATTCCTCGATCAGTTTCTGGTGTCGTCGCTGAATGGTACAGTCTCGCTCGTAAAAATGCACGGCGTTTCCGGATTTATCGGCCATGATCTGGACTTCGACGTGCCGTGGTTCGAGGATGTATTTTTCGAGGTAGAGCGCGCCGTTTTTGAAAGCGGCTTCGGCTTCAGCACGGGCGGCGGCAAAGGCCTTGTGCAAGCTGATGTCGTTATGAGCGACCCGCATGCCGCGTCCTCCGCCGCCGGCGGCGGCCTTGATAATGACGGGATAGCCGATTTTATCCGCCAGCTTGACGGCTTCGGCTTCGTCGCGGATTTCACCGTCCGAACCGGGTACCAGCGGAACGCGCGCCTTTTCGGCGATCTGGCGGGCCTGCACTTTATCCCCTAACTGCCGCATGGATGCCGGGTCCGGGCCGATGAATGCGATGCCGCAGTCGGCGCAGATTTCGGCAAAGTGGGCATTTTCGGCCAGAAATCCGTAGCCGGGATGAATGGCGTCCACGTCGGCCACTTCGGCGGCACTGATAATGGCGGGAATATGCAGGTAGCTCTTGGCGGCCGGCGCCGGTCCGATGCAGACGGCGTCATCGGCAATCTGGACATAAGGGGCATCCCGGTCGGCCTCGGAATAGACCACAACGGCTTCAATCCCGAGTTCCTGGCAGGCCCGGATAATTCGCAGCGCGATTTCACCTCGGTTGGCAATCAAAATTCTGGTAAACATGGATTCACCTTAGACAGGCAAGCGGAAAGCCCCGGTCAGGGACGGACTTTAAAGAGCGTCTGCCCGTATTCGACGGACTGGCCGTCCTTGACGAGTACTTCCACGACGGTGCCGGCGGTTTCCGCTTTGATTTCGTTCATGACTTTCATGGCTTCGACGATGCAGACCACGGTTTCGGGGGTGACCTTGTCGCCCGGCTTGACATAGGGGTCGGCTTCCGGATTAGAGGCTGCATAGAAGGTTCCCACGATGGGGGATCGGATTTCGGTCAATCCGGATTCTTCGGGAAAGGCCATTTCGGCCTGGGGTTTCTGCCCTGCGGCGGGGGGGGGCGCCGGGGCCGCGGCCGGCTGGCCGGAAGGCATGGGTACCTGCATCATCATCGGCTGGGGCCTCTTGAGATGAATTTTGTGGTCCCCATCGGACAGTTCGATCTCGACCAGGTCGTTTTCCTTCATCAGGTCGATCAATTCGCGGACCTTTTTTAGATTCTCATGCTTCTCTGACATCAGATTATTATCCTTATCATCAAAATATCGGATATCGGTTTCAGGATTCGATGCATTAGTATAGGTAATCGAGAAAGAAATGCAAGTTTTTTACAAAACCAAAATGCAGAAAATCAGACCTGTAAACACCAAATATATTTCCTGTCAATTTGTGGATTCTTGAACCATTATCCGCTCTTTTCATGGGTGAATATCACCCCGGCCCGTTTCGGGAGCAGGCGCATTTTTTTGAAACGGCCGGTCAAGGCCAGCATGGCAAAAACCGGAGTCTGTGTGCGGCGACTCATTAAAAATAGGGGGTGTTGATAAATCTGCAGGAAACTCATGTGATCCTTTACAAAAACATCCGCTTGCGTATACAATCGGCGATATGAAAAAGAATCTAATGCAGCGTCTGAAAGAAGGGATTCTCGTTGGAGATGGGGCGATGGGAACGATGCTCTATGAGCAGGGTGCGTTTCTAAATACGTGTTTTGATGAGTTGAATAGTTCGCGTCCGGAGTGGATTGCGGCCATTCACAAGGCCTATATTGAGGCGGGCTGCGATTTCATTGAGACCAACACGTTTGGCGCCAATGCCCTGAAACTGGCACGTTTTGGGCTGGCCGACCGGGCCGGCCAGATCAATGCCGCCGCGGCCGAAATCGCCTTTGAGGCGGCTCCGGTTGAAGTCCTCATTGCCGGGTCCAT
>JAHDQI010000314.1 GCA_018433925.1 Phycisphaerae bacterium
TCCTGCGTCTTCATCCGCATACTCCTTTATTGTCCCATGATCACGTTTACATGTACGGTTTTGCCGGGCGGACAGATCGGCAGGACCTGCCCTTCGACGGGTTTTCCGTCCAGCGTAATGCTCCGCACGCCTTTGCTGACCGCCCCGGGGTTGGTCACTTCGATCTCGTAGAGGCCGCCGCGGAAGCGCCGGCGGGCGCGAAAGTCTTTCCAGTCCGGCGGGATGCACGGGTCGATGCACAACCCGTCATAGGTTGGCCGGATACCGAGGATATACTGGCTCATCGCGGTCAATGTCCAGGCGGCCGTGCCCGTCAGCCACGAGTTTTTGGCCTCGCCCGGCAGGGGCGCATCCTGGCCGGAGATGGTCTGGGCAAAACAGTACGGCTCGCTGCGATAGCGATCGAGCTGCTGTTCTTTGGCGGCCGGGCACATCCGCCGGAACAGGTCCCAGGCCCGGTCGCCGCGGCCGAGGATCGTCTCGGCGATCACCATCCAGGCGTTGTTGTGGCAGAAGACGCTGGCGTTTTCCTTGTAGCCGGGCGGATAGGAGGAAATCTCGCCGAGGTTATCCCGATAGGTTGTGTAGGCCGGCTGGACAAGCACCATGCCGTTCGGGTCGGCCAGGTGCTCCCAGGCGCTGTCGAGAGCCCGGAGTGCCCGGCCGTCTTCGAGACCCAGCCCGGCCATCACGCCCCAGCCCTGCGTTTCGATATAGATTTTTCCCTCGTCGCAGGAAGCGGAGCCGACCGGCCGCGAAAAATGATCGTAGGCACGCAGGAACCACTTGCCGTCCCAGCCATGCGCCATGACCGTCTGCTTCATCGTCTCGATTTGCCGCTCGTAGCTTTCGGCCGCGGCCCGGTCACCGCGCCGCCTGAGCAGTTCAGCCAGTTCCCTGACGCTGTAGATAAAAAGCTGGGCCACCATCACCGATTCGGCCTTGCCGCCGCGGATGTCGCCGGCCAACTGGAAACTTTCCCCCGGCGTATGGCTGAAGCAATTCAGGTTCAGGCAGTCATTCCAGTCGGCATGGCCGATCAGCGGCAGCCCGTGCGGCCCGCGGTCGGCCCAAACCCGCCGAGCGGATTGATGCAGATGGTCCAGCAGCGTCACGTCCGCGGCCTCCTGCTCATCGGCAAAGCCGGCCGGGGCGTCGAGGATCGAGTCATCGCCGGTTTCCCGGATATAAGCCGCCGTGGAAACGATCAGCCAGAGCGGATCATCGCTGAAACCCGTGCCCAGTTCGTGATTGCCTTGTTGGGTCAGCGGCTGATACTGGTGATAGCAGGAGCCGTCGGCGTTCTGCGTGCAGGCCAGGTCAAGAATCCGCCGGCGGCTGCGCCGGGGGGCGATGTGCACCACGCCGAGCAGGTCCTGGTTGGAATCGCGAAAGCCCAGTCCGCGCCCGATGCCCGATTCAAACGAGCTGGCCGAGCGAGAAACGTTGAACGTAACCATGCACTGATACGGATTCCAGAGATTGAACATCCGGCGAAATACCGGATCGCCCGGATCCGCCTGCATTACGCTGAGCGTCTCGTCCCAGAATCGGCGGAGGGCCTGCCGTTTTTCGTCTACCTGCGCGGCGGTCCGGAGCGAATCCAGCAGGACGGCGCTTCGTTCCTTGTTGAGCCGGCCGGGGGACGAAAATTTCTGATCGTCCGGGTTTTCCATATAGCCGAGCACAAAATGCAGCGCCTTTGTTTGTCCGGGCTCCAGTGTCAGGCGGACCTGATGGGAGCCGATCGGCGACCAGCCGGAAGCCATGCTGTTGGCGGCCTTCCGCGCCCGGACCGCATCCGGACCACTGTACTCATTCATGTTGCCCAGAAAGGCGTCGCGGCTCGTATCAAACCCGACAAGGGGTTCGCTGCACGAAAAAAAGGCATAATGATTGCGCCGTTCGCGATACTCGGTTTTATGATAGATCACGCTGCCTTCGACCTCGACCTCGCCGATGTTCCAGTTGCGCTGAAAATTGGCGGCATCCTCCTGGGCATTCCAGAGGCAGAACTCGAGATAGCTGAACAGGTCAATCGTTTTGGGCTGCCCGCCGCGGTGGGTCAGGCGAACGGCCCAGATCTCCGCGTCCGTATCCGGGGGCACAAAATACTCGATTTCCGCCTCGAGGTCATTTTTTCTGCCGGTGATAACGGTATAGCCCAGGCCGTGGCGGCACTGGTAAAAATCCAGCTCCTGCCGGACGGGCCGATAGCCCGGATTCCAGACGTCCGGCCCGTCGCAGATATACAGGTAGCGGCCGGGAGTGTCGCGGGGCACGGCGTTATAAAAATAGCGGCTGATCCGCCGCAGCCGGGCATCGCGGTAAAAGCTGTAGCCGCCGGCCGTATGGGAAATGATGCCCAGGTAGTCCTGAAAGCCGAGGTAATTAATCCACGGCAGCGGGGTGTCCGGCCGCGTGATCACGTATTCACGAGCCGCATCGTCAAAATAGCCGTATTTCAAATTTTTCATGTTCGGTTCCACTGCCGTCTGCCTCGCCGGGCCCGCCCGAATCCCGGATAAACGAAAGACAAATATTTGCGTTTGCAGTATTATAAAGGATTTGGCTTCCCAATACAAGTGCCCGAAAGAAACCATTTTCAGTGTTTTTTGGGGGAATGATGCCTAATTGAAGACCTTCTATGTCTAATTCCTAAAAATTATTCTTCATCATAGAATAATATACAATTCCGGATATAGTCTAACTATAAATAAAAAGGGTGTGCCGAATGATTCAGCACACCCTGATAACGCGTTACTTACAGGACCGTGGTTCGATTAGCCATTCTTAACGACTGCCTGCGCGGCGGCCAGCCGGGCAATCGGCACACGGAACGGCGAGCAGCTTACATAATTCATGCCCACCTTGTGGCAGAATTCGATGCTCGACGGCTCTCCGCCGTGCTCCCCGCAAATCCCGATCTTCAGGTTTTTGCGGGTGGTTCGGCCGAGCATAATGCCGGTTTCGATCAGCTTGCCGACACCGCCCTGGTCAATCGCCTGGAACGGATCGACCTTGTAAATGCCCTGCTTGACGTATTCGCCGAGGAACTTGCCGGCATCATCACGTGAAAAGCCCAGGCCCATCTGGGTCAGGTCGTTGGTGCCGAAGCTGAAGAACTCGGCCTCCTCGGCCACCTCGTCGGCGGTAATCGCCGCCCGCGGCACCTCGATCATCGTACCGATCATATATTCGATTTTGGCCTTCTTCTCGGCAAAGACCTTCTTGATCTCGTCCTCGACCTCGGCCTTGACGATTGACAGCTCGATCACCGAACCGATCAGCGGAATCATGATTTCCGGCAGCACTTTTTTCTTGGCCTTTTTGACCTCGAGGGCCGCCTCGATGATCGCGCGGGTCTGCATCCGGTAAATGGCCGGATAGGTAATGGCCAGCCGGCAGCCGCGATGCCCAAGCATCGGGTTGAACTCATGGAGCTGCTCGACCTTTTCCTTGACTTCCTTGACGCTGACGCCGAGGCGGTCGGCCATTTCCTTCTGGTTGCCTTCTTCCTGCGGCAGGAACTCATGCAGCGGCGGATCCAGCAGACGAATCGTCACCGGCAGGCCGGCCATCGCCTTAAAGATGCCCACAAAATCATCCCGCTGATAAGGCAGCAGTTTTTCGAGGGCTCCCTCGAACTGCGCCCGCGCGGTAGCGTGCCGGGTTTCCACGGCCACGCGGCTTTCGGCATCCTCGGCGGCCGCCAGCTCCGCCATCATATCGGCGTAGTCATCGGCGGCCAAAATCATCTCGCGTACGGCCCAGATGCGCTCGCCTTCAAAGAACATGTGCTCCGTACGGCACAGGCCGATGCCTTCGGCGCCAAACTCGCGGGCGCGGGCCGCATCGCCCGGCGTATCGGCATTGGTGCGAATGCCCAGCTTGCGGACCTTGTCGCACATCGCCATGAACTTGCCGAAATCCCCGCTCAGGGTCGGCTCAACCGTGGCCACCTGGCCGAGCATGACCTCGCCGGCCGTGCCGTCCAGACTGATCCAGTCACCTTCGCGAACGGTTTTGCCGTCCACCGAAAATTCTTTGCTCTTGTAGTTGATTACCACATCGCCGGCTCCGGCCACGCAGCATTTGCCCATGCCGCGGGCGACTACCGCCGCGTGGCTGGTCATGCCGCCGCGCTGCGTCAGAATGCCCTGGGCGGCGTCCATGCCGCCGATGTCTTCGGGGCTGGTCTCGATCCGGACCAAAATCACTTTGTGCCCATCGTCGCGCCAGGCCTCCGCGGTGTCGGCATCGAAGACCACCTGTCCGACGGCCGCTCCCGGCGAGGCGGGCAGCCCGCGGGCAATCACATCCCGCTGGGCCTTGGGATCAAAATGCGGATGCAGCAGCCGATCCA
>JAHDQI010000382.1 GCA_018433925.1 Phycisphaerae bacterium
CCCAGCTATGGGAGGCCAGGTACACCGCTACGACCGGCGCGGGGCCCGTCCAAAACGAACAATCCAATTGGAGTGCGGCGGAGACAATACGCTGACCGGCCGGAAGGGAGGACAGGTCAAATTTCACATACGACCGTAAGGCCCCGGCCGAGCTCAATCCGCAGGCAATGCTGGTGGCGCTGCCGTAATTGGTATCCGGGGTCTCTTCCTTGATATAGGTATCCTCAACGGCCGTCAAGACAAGCGTCGAGCCGCTGCCGAGTGTATTTCCAAAATCAAAGCCGCAATAGACTTCGTTGGGTTCGGTACTGATGATGTACTTATGGTTCGGACCGCCGGGCAGGGTCTGCGTCCAGCCGTCTTTGGACACCTCCCGAATGGTATAGGTCGCCGGAGAGTCCAGATTCTCAAAGAAATACATCCCATTAGGATCGGTCATGGCATTCGGCTCTGAAGACTGATAGACACCGTCGCCGTTTTCATCGATATAGATTTCCCAGCCGGGCAAATTCGGTTCTCCAGGATCCCAGTTCCCATCCCCGTCCTGATCGTGAAACTTATAGCCCTTGATATCACAGGTAATCTCATCAATCGGAGGGCCTGCAATGATTTCCATATACAGGCCGGCCCACGGCGAGCCGCCCCACCAGAACGGTTCCCACCAATCAGTATAGGCCCACATCACATTTTCATTGCCGGCTCCTCCTGAGGCCAACGCTAAATTCATCCCGTAGGATACAGCCGCTGTAAATCCGAATGAACCGGAGGGCAGTTCAAAACGATTTTCTTCGGGCAGAATATATTCATAAATCCGCATTTGACTGCCTGTGAGGGGAAGATTGGATAGCGTAAGGGCCTTCAGAAACCCCCACATCTCATAATACGACGTACTGAAGCTGTCGTAAAATTCCAATTGGATACAGTTCGATGCGGAATAATTATTGTAGTAGCCGATTCGGATGCTTTTGACCAATCCTCCGGTCGTCGAGCCGTAATCAAAAACTGTCGAGGACGGCGAAAAAACACTGCCGGTATAACCGGTATTACTGTAAATCACTGTGTCGGCACAGACGCCGGGTCGGGTAAACGGGCAGAAAAACAGTGCCGCCATGAGGGCTGTAAAAATCCGTCTCATCATCGCCTCCTTTTCGTTATGGCCGGCAGGAACCGGCCGAATATGGACCTCATCTCCTGTCAGTGAAAAACCAATAAAATCCCTGTTTTTTCAACGCGCTTTTTTCGGAAAAGCCGTTTTTTTATGTCTATTTCCTCGCTCTTTTTTATAATGAGTAGAAACGTAATTCTATCTCGAAATAGGAGAAATATCAACAAAAAAGCGGATGAGGATGAACTTTTTCGGCAGTCAGGTTGTGGATATCCCCAAACGGGATATCCTGTTTCGCTGTAAAGACCAATGAAAAAACCGGCCTGAAGAGCCCAAAAAAGAGGCCGACCGGTCTGTCAGATGCCGTCTAAGAAAAGAGCCGAATCTGTTAGGATCACTATGGATGACAGAACAAGCGGACCGACAAACAGAGATCACACTTACTACCCCCGTGCAGTATTTAAAGGGAGTCGGGCCGTCGCGGGCGGCGGCCTTGGCTGACCTGGGAGTCGATACGGCCGCTGATTTGCTGGAGTATTTCCCGCGGGACTGGCGATTTGCCCCGGAGCCGAAGAAAATTTCACAAATTCGGCCGGGCGAAACAGTCTGCCTGGTCGGCATCGTCGAGCAGACGGATTACCAGGCCTTTCGCAAGACGCCGTTTTTTGAGGCCACGCTGGCCGACGAAAGCGGGATCTGCCGGATCGTCTGGTTTCGCGGCAAATATCTGATGGGTCAGATCGAGCCGGGACAGCGACTGATGGTAATCGGCCAGGCCAGGACCTACAAGCATCGGCTTCAGCTTACGAATCCGAAATTTCATATCCTTCTGGCCGAGGCCGATCAGAATCCGGAGACCTTCAGCGGGCCGGTCTATCCGGCCGGGGCCAAACTGGCAAGCTGGCAGATCAAAAAAATCATCCAGGGTTCGCTGGATGCGCTGGTGGAACAGGTGCCGGAGTTTTATTCGACTGAATTTTTAAAGCGGAACGCTTTTCTGTCTCGCGCGGAGGCGTTTCGGCAGATTCACCGGCCCGATCACGAAGAAATCCTGCCGCAGGCCCGCCGCCGGCTGAAATATGACGAGTTGTTTCTGATGCAGTTGGGGCTGGCGGTACGCCGGTATCACACCCGCCGCCGGGTGCCGGCTTTCGCCATGAATCGGACGGAGGAAATGGATCGGCGCATCCGGCGGCGCTTTCCGTTTTTGCTGACGGCCGATCAGGAGACCGTCATCGAAGAGATCGCCGCCGACATGGCTCGCAGCGTACCCATGAACCGGCTCCTGCAGGGAGATGTCGGATCAGGAAAGACGGTGGTGGCGCTGTATGCGGCGCTGCTGGCCGTGGCCAATAAAAAGCAGGCGGCCATCATGGCCCCGACAGAGATCCTGGCCCGTCAGCATGCCCAGAGCATCGAACGCTTTCTCAAGGGAAGCCGGGTCCGTCGAGCCCTGGTGGTTGGCGGCATTACGGGAAAAAAAAGAGACGCCCTGACCCGGCAGATTCGCCAGGGAGAAATCGATATCGTCATCGGAACAGTGGCCCTGCTGCAGGGGGATGTGGAGTTTGCCGACCTCGGCCTTGCGGTCATCGATGAGCAGCATAAATTCGGTGTTCATCAGCGGGCGCAGATTCGCAAGGGCCTCAGCCCGCACTGTCTGGTCATGACGGCCACGCCCATCCCGCGGACGCTGGCAATGACGGTCTTCGGCGATCTCGATGTCTCGATGATTCGCCATCGGCCGCCGGGCCGGGGCCAGGTGGTCACCCGCCGGGTCCGTCCGCAGGAACGCAGCGCGGCGATGGAGTTTATCCGCCATCGGCTGCGGGCCGGCCAGCAGGCCTATTTCGTCTACCCGCGAATTGACGCAGAAGAAGCGCCTGCGGAAAACGGCGCTCTGAAAGCCGCCGTGGAGGAGCACCGGGTCCTCTCGAAAAACGTATTTGCGGACTATACGGTCGGGCTGCTGCATGGACAGATGCCCGCCGACGAGAAAAAACGGGTCATGGATGATTTTCGGGCCGGACGAATCCACGTACTGGTCAGCACGGTAGTCATCGAAGTCGGTGTCGATGTGCCGAATGCGACGATCATGGTCATTGAGAATGCAAATCGATTTGGCCTGGCGCAATTGCATCAGCTTCGCGGACGGATCGGCCGCGGCCACAGCAGGTCCTATTGCATGTTGTTTTCCGATACGGACAATCCGGATGCCGAAAGCCGGCTGGAGATGATGACCCGCAGCAGCGACGGCTTTGAGATTGCCGAGCATGATCTGCGGCTGCGCGGGCCGGGCGAACTGTTCAGCGCCCGACAGCACGGCCTGCCGGATTTGAAAATCGCCAATATTGTGGACGATTTCGATCTATTGACGTTTGCCCGTAAAAACGCCTTCGATAGGGTTCGCCGGGACCCGACCCTCTCCCGGCCGGAGAACACAGCTCTCCGGCGGGCGCTCATTGACCGGTTTGGGGCCTCGCTCGGGCTGGCGGATGTGGGATGAGATTCTGCTGGATATTCGGTCTCAAAACAGGTAAATACTGTCTTAGAAGAAAGTAAAAATCGGACTGAATGGAAGGCAAAGCGGCCCGCCTCTGATTTAAGGGATTCAAAAGAAACGGTTTATGAGGATTCAATACAAAAACACGATAGCCGAATGGGTTTTAATTGCCGTCAACGGGCTTGCCGTTTTGGCTGTGGCGGCCTCATTTGTCATGTTGTATGGTTTTGACAGGCCGGTGCTTTCCGTTACATTTCTCTATATTACCCAATTTGTCGCACTGAATATCTTTCTGGTGGAAAAGGTAATCCGCTTTTGCAACGCCGAGTCCAAGCGTGATTTCCTCAAATATAACTGGTTTGAAATTCCGCTGCTCGGATTGCTGTTTATTGCGGTGTTTGGGGCGGGCCGCTGGTTTGTGGCCGACAGTCCCGGCATTGCGATCCTGATTGCGATTGATGCCTACCTGGTCCTTCAGGTAATATCCAAACTCTGCCGCACCATGGTAGCCGTAGCGGCGACCGGCGCCAATCCCGCCCGGGCCCTGGCGGGCGTCTTCCTCGTCCTGATCTGGATCGGATCGGGGCTGCTGATGCTGCCCAGGTCGCACGGTCTTGAACGGATGCAATTAACGGACGCGGTTTTTACCGCGACCAGCGCTGCCTGCGTGACCGGCCTGATCGTGCATGACACCGGAAGAGATTTTACACCCATGGGGCAGGTCGTCATCCTGACATTGATCCAATTGGGCGGCCTGGGTATTGTAATTTTCGGAGCGGTGATGGCCCTGCTGCTGGGGCAGGCCCTCAGCGTGCGCGAGTCGGCGGCCATGCAGGACCTGATCAATGCCCAGACGCTCAGTCGGATCGGAAAGATGATCGCGTTTATTTTTCTGACCACACTGTTGATTGAAGCGGTCGGGGCCTTGTGCCTGTACCCGATGTGGGACGATGTCCCGTCGCGATACATCACCTCCGACGCGAAATGGTTTTGCAGTATTTTCCATTCAGTCAGCGCCTTCTGCAACGCCGGATTCAGCTTGTTTGAACGAAGCATGATCGACTACAGCGGCTCGGCAGGCGTCTATGCGGTGATCGCCCCGCTGATTATTCTCGGCGGCCTGGGGTTCAGCGTTTTGTACAATCTGATTTCCGTGTTTCGAAGCCGTCTTATTCGCTGGCTGCGCCGTCATAGCAGCCCGAATCCTTTGTTTTTCACACAGCCGCCGGAGCGCCTTCAGCTTCAGACCAAAATCGTCCTCTCGGTAAGCGCTTTGTTAATTATCGCCGGAACGCTGGCGCTGATGCTCTTTGAGCACAGTTCGACCTCTCCCCATGCCGACGGCCGGTTTCGGATCGCTCTCTTTCAGTCCATTACCGCCCGTACAGCCGGATTTAATACCATAGACATCGCCTCCCTGTCGGAGGCCTCCCGGTTTATCCTCATTTTGCTGATGTTTATCGGCGGCTCCCCCGGCTCCACGGCCGGAGGCATCAAGACCGTAACCTTCGCCGTGGTCATCATGATCGCCTGGGCCTCATTCCGCAAACGCCGCGATGTGGAGATGTTTCGCAGGTCCGTTCGACTGCTCGTCGTGGGGCGGGCCGTCACCGTGCTGCTGCTGTTTTGTGTGGTGCTGCTGGCCTCAACCCTCGGATTGGTCCTGACGGAACGCGGCAGCGGATTTGCGTTTTTGGATATCTTGTTTGAGGCCGCCTCCGCCCTCGGCACAGTGGGTCTCAGTACCGGCCTGACGCCCCTTTTGACAACCGGCGGAAAATGGATTATTATAGTCACCATGCTGATCGGACGGCTCGGGCCCCTGACCCTCCTGATGGGGCTGACCCGTCAGATCAGGCCGGTCGGATTTGATTATCCCTCCGAGCCGGTGATTGTCGGATAACGAACAGGAGAGAACATGAAACGGTTTGCCGTAATAGGACTTGGACGTTTCGGAAAAAAACTGGCCATTGCACTGGCGATGAGCGGGGCCGAGGTGGTAGCCATCGACCGGGAGCGGGATATCATAGAGGATATCCGCGATCAGGTCAGCCACGCTGTGCGCCTCGACAGTACAGATGCCGATGCCCTGCGCGCCCAGGGGGTCGATAAGGTGGATGTGGCAATTGTGGGCATGGGCGAGCGGGGCCGGGCCTTTGAATCGGCGATTTTAACGGTTGTCAATCTCAAGCAAATGGGGGTTCAGCAGATTTACGCACGGGCGGCCGATCTGACCGCCGGCGAGGTCTTCAGCGCGGTCGGCGCCACGGAGGTGATTTATCCGGAGATTGAAACCGCCCAGCGATGGGCCTACAAACTGATCGCCCCGCATATCGAAGAGAAGATTGACTTTGCCCCCGGGTACAGTCTGGCACGGGTCAAGGCCCCCGATACCTTTCACGGCAAGACGGTCATGGACCTTCAGCTTCGGCAGAAATACAACATTAACCTCGTGGCGATCAAACGCGAGAGCGGTGCGGAAAAGGAAGAAAAAGACGGCATCATCAACGTACCCATGCCCAGTACGGTGGTCTATGCCGGAGATATCCTCATGGTCGCCGGCACGGACAAAGACCTGGCCCGCCTGCCGCAGGAATAACGACCCTTGAACCGGACATCGCAGAAAACGCTTTTTGTTTCAGATCTGGACGGCACACTCCTGCGCTCCGACGGGACCCTCTCTGAGCACAGCCGATCATCGCTGGCGGAACTGGTCTCCGCGGGTGTACATTTCACCGTGGCCAGCGCTCGCACATGGAGCGAGATCACGCCGCTTTTAAAAGGCGTTCCGCTGCGGCTTCCGGTCATCGCCGTCAACGGCGCCTTTCTGACCGATTTTGCCACCGGCAGGCCGTTGCGGGTCAATCATCTGGCCGCGGATCTGGCCGGCACGATTTACGAGGAGATTCTGGAGGCCGATTTGCGGCCGTTTATCTGCGGATTTGACGGGCAGTCCGACAAGCTGTATTACCGCGACCTGGTCAATGAGGAAATGCGGTGGTTTCACGGCATCCTGATGATCCACAGTCGCCACCGGCTTTGTCATGCCAATGACCTGCGCGAGATCTTGTCGCAGCAGGTGGTTTCGTTTGCCGTCATGGGACCGCAGGAAAAAATCGACCGGCTGGCCGGACGGCTGGCGGCCGAATATCCCGGACGCCTGGAAAACTTTCATTTTCAGAATCCCTACACCCCCGGCCACTGGTGGCTGACGATTCACGATGCCGCCGCCTGCAAATCAAAGGCCCTGCGGGAACTGGCCGACCTCTACGATTTTCGCATGGAAAATATAGTGGTTTTCGGCGATCAATTGAACGATCTCCGCATGTTCCGCACTGCCGGCCGGGCCGTGGCGGTGGCCAATGCCGAGCCGGCCCTGAAGTCCCATGCCGACGAGATCATCGGTCCCAATGAAGAAGACGCGGTCGTAAACTATATCCGCAGCAGGACTTGCCAATGTCGGTAAAGGGGAAAATCAGGCCCCTCCGAGGAAAACCTTATGCAAACGTCTTTACGTTGATTTTCGCATGGATCTGTATTGGCGCAGCGCATCAAGAAAGGTCTGCATATCCTCCGGCAAAGGGGCCTCAAAGGTCATCCGCTCATTCGTGGCCGGGTGATTGATTTCAAGTTTCTAGGCGTGCAGGGCCGTCCGGCCCATCAGCGGACTTTCGGGAACGGGCTCGCGATCTTCAATCTGCCACGGATAAACAACCTTGCCGCCGTACATGTCATCAGCGACAATGGGGTGTTTAATCCACGACAGGTGCACGCGAATCTGGTGGGTACGGCCCGTCTTCAGATCAAGCTGCACAAGGCAATAGCCGCGAAATTTCTCCAGCACCTCATAAATAGTCACGGCCTCCTTGCCGATGTCAGGACGAATGGCGAATTTCTCGCGGATATGCGGATGAACCCCAAGCGGCTGATTGATCCGGTCGGCCAGCAGTTCCGGCGTTCCGTGCACAATCGCGACATAAGTTTTTTTCGTGGTACGGTCGGCGAACTGACGCGATAGTTTCCAGTGCGACGTGTCGTCTTTCGCCACCACTAGCGCGCCGGTGGTGTTGCGGTCCAGCCGGTGAACAATCCCCGGCCGCCAGTCATCGGTGCCTTTGGACAATTGCTGATAATGATACACCAGCCCGTTGACCAGCGTTCCGTGCTTATAGCCCCGCGCCGGATGAACGATCAGATCATGCTGTTTATTGACGACGAGGAGATAGTCATCTTCATACAATACATCCAGCGGGATGTCTCCAGGGACCAGTACCCGCAGTCCGCGAGGCGGCAGGATCAGGTCGA
>JAHDQI010000390.1 GCA_018433925.1 Phycisphaerae bacterium
AATCGTGGTAAAACTCGGAAAAAACAGGAGAAAAAGCGGCAATTTTTGGACAAAAAACGGAAAAAACAGAACAAAGAGTGGACAAAAAAGGAAAAGGAATGGACAAACTTGGCGTCAGGAAAAATACCTACAAAACCGCCCAATATCCGCGTTTTTGGCCCAATAAACATGATTTTTCCATTTTTCAAAAATATTCTCCGACCGATCAGCGTCTACCTTCTACAGGAAAGGAGAACAATTATGGAATTTTTAACCGCCAACTTATGTATTTTGTATGCCATTCTTGGTATGCTGTATCTGTTCGTATGGATTGGACAGACAAATAGTAAAGGGAGACAATTATGAAAGCTCGGCCGTTCTTTTCAGCCATCTTGCTCGCCCTACTGTTGTTTGGCTGCTCCTGCACCCAGGTCGCCATCACCGGGCGAAAGCAGCTCAATCTCGTTCCCGATTCAATGGTCAATTCACTGGCCCTCGACGAATATCGGTCTTTCCTGAACGAAAACAAACTTTCCACGGACACCCAGGCCACAGCCATGGTCACCGAAGTCGGCAAACGCATCTCCGAAGCCGTTGGCCTCTATTTCAAACAGCAGGACAGGTACGAACAGGTCGCCGATTTCAATTGGGAATTCAACCTCGTCGAAAACGAAGAAAAGAACGCCTGGTGTATGCCCGGCGGAAAAGTCGTCGTCTATAGCGGCCTGCTGCCGATCACACAGGACGAAAACGGCCTGGCCGTCGTCATGTCCCACGAGATCGCCCATGCCGTAGCCCGCCACGGCAGCGAACGCATGAGCCAGGGCCTCCTCTATCAAATGGGAGGCATCGCCCTCTCAACGGCCATGAAGGACTATCCGGACGCGACCCAGCAGCTCTTCATCACCTCCTACGGACTCGGAGCACAGGTCGGCATACTCCTCCCCTACAGCCGTCTGCACGAAAAAGAAGCCGACCGAATGGGCCTGATTTTCAT
Organism: Phycisphaerae bacterium; assembly: GCA_018433925.1. Classification (GTDB taxonomy): domain Bacteria; phylum Planctomycetota; class Phycisphaerae; order Sedimentisphaerales; family Anaerohalosphaeraceae; genus JAHDQI01. The sequence continues at coordinate 977 of JAHDQI010000390.1, forward strand.
GGGCATGGCCGGCTACAACCCCCAAACCGCCGTCGATTTCTGGACCCGCATGGCACAGTCCAAAGAGGGCTCCGTCCCCGAACTGCTCAGCACACACCCCTCCGATGCAACCCGCATACAAGGCATCAAAGACGCCATTCCGGAGGCCATGACCCACTATTACAAAGCCACCGGCCAGACACCCCCGACCTACCAATACCAGTTCGGCGGCTCCTGATCCCGCCACGGCCTATCGTAGACAGAACCCTTCAAATCAGGCCGCCGTCTGTACATAAAATTCTATATATTATATGTCCTGTTTTGCCTTGACCTGAGCCCTTGTCTTTCCGCCGACCTTAGGTTACAATCCGGACTTATAACGACTTTTGTAAGGGAATCTTATGGATTTTACAAAGATGCAGGGCCTCGGCAACGACTACGTCTATGTCGATTGCTTTCGCCAACAGGTCAACGACCCCCAGCGGCTGGCCGTCCAAATCAGCGACCGCCATTTTGGCGTCGGCTCTGACGGCCTGATCCTGATCTGCCCCTCCAACGCCGCCGACGTCAAAATGCGGATGTTCAACGCCGACGGCTCCGAGGCACAGATGTGCGGCAACGGAATCCGATGCCTGGCCAAGTATGTCTACGATCACAAGCTGGTCCCGCCCGGCCATGAGTTCTCCGTACCCGGACAGGAGACCTTCTCGGCGTCCCTGCGTATCGAGACCGGACGCGGCATCCTGACCGTCGGACTCGAAACCGACGGCAACGACAATGCCGCCCGAATCTGCGTCAACATGGGCCAGCCCATCCTGAAGGCCTCCGAAATCCCCGTGGCCATCGACGCCGAGCAGGTCGTGGATATCGCCCTGCCCATTGACGAACAGGAACTGTCCATGACCTGCGTATCCATGGGCAATCCACACGCGGTGTTCTTCTGCGAAGACCTCGATGCCATCGATCTGACCTACATCGGTCCCCTGCTCGAACACCATGACCTGTTCCCCCAGCGGATCAATGTTCATTTTGTCAAGCCCGACAGTCCCCGCGAATTTACCATGCGGACCTGGGAACGCGGCAGCGGCATCACACTGGCCTGCGGTACCGGGGCCTGCGCCTGCGCCGTGGCGGGCGTCCTCATTGGCCGATGCCAGCGGCTGGTCCGGGCGCATCTGCCCGGAGGAGACCTGGACCTGAACTGGTCCGATACAGATAATTGCGTCTATATGACAGGCCCGGCCCAGGAGGTCTTTCAGGGAACCTGGCCCGATGCCAATCCATAACGGATCCATAGCATGGGCAGGAAAATAACAGGGGCCGTTCTTGTTTTCATCTCGTGTCTCGTTACGATTCTGCTGACGGCTCGGAAGACCGATCCCAATAACGCCCTGTTTGCCGAACCCTATACCGGTTCGCAAAGCTGCCGGCCCTGCCATGAGCGTTTTTACACCCTCTGGGCCACTTCTCATCACGGGCTGGCTATGCAGCCGTTCAGCCCCGAACTGGCAGCCAGGGAATTAACGGCCCCGAAAGAACCAATCCGGATCGGCGCTTATGAATTTCAAGCTGTTTTTAAATCCCAAAGCGGATATATACTTGAACGAGGCCCGGATGGAGAAAAACAATATCCTATTGAGCACGTCATGGGCGGCAAAAACGTATACTTCTTTCTCACGCCTCTTGAACGCGGCCGGCTTCAGGTGCTGCCCATCGCGTATGATGTGCGGCAAAAGGAATGGTATAACACAACCGAAAGCATGATCCGCCACTTTTCCGATGAACAAGACCAGCCCGTAGACTGGAAAGACCCCTTGCTGACCTTTAATACCGCCTGCCACAATTGTCACGTCAGCCAGCTTTCCACGAATTATGATCTCGATTCAGATACCTATCAGACGGTCTGGACCGAACCGGGGATCAACTGTGAGACCTGCCACGGACCCGGCCGGGAGCATATCCGCATTTGTGCGGCCGCCGCGGCAGACAATACCCCCCTTCCCGAAGACCTGAAAGCCCCGATTATCCATCAAAAATACGGCTATACCGCGCATCAGGTCGATACAAACTGCTCGCTTTGTCATACCAAGGGGGCGGCACTGACGACAACCTATCAGCCCGGCGATGCCTATTTCGATCATTACGACCTGGTCACTCTCGAAGATCCGGATTTCTACCCGGACGGCCGGGATTTGGGCGAGAACTATACCTACACCCTGTGGCGGATGAGTCCGTGCGTGCAAAAAGGCAATCTGGACTGCACGCACTGCCATACATCCAGCGGACGCTTTCGCTTCAGGGAAAACCCCAATCAATCGTGTCTTCCCTGTCATCGGCAGCGGGTTGAAAACGCCCCCGAGCACACCCATCACCCGGAAAACAGCCGCGGCAATCAATGCATTGCCTGTCACATGCCCATGACGGAATTTGCCCGCATGCGCCGCAGCGACCATTCCCTGCGGCCGCCGATGCCTGCGGCAACGCTCGCCTTCCAATCCCCGAACGCGTGCACTCTCTGCCACACAACAGAAAGTCCCGAATGGGCGGACCAATGGGTGCGCAAGTGGCGAACAAGAGACTATCAAAAGCCGGTTCTGTATATCGGGGGGCTGATTCAGGAAGCCCGAAAAAGCCAATGGAACCGGCTCGATGAAATGCTAAGTTACCTGAAAAACCCCGGCCGCGATGAAATTTATGCCAATTCGCTTGTCCGCCTGCTGGCCGGTTGTCCGGACGGGCAAAAATGGCCCGTTATCCTAACCCTGCTCCGATACGATCCTTCCCCCCTGATTCGCAGCAGCGCCGCGGCCCTGCTGGCGGCTTACCCGGACCCGAAAGGCCAAGCCGCCCTCCTCAAAGCCGCAGAGGATAAATTTCGAATCGTCCGCATTCGAGCGGGGGCTGGTCTGGCCGGCAAAGAAGAAACCATCAACAATCCAAAGCAGCGGGCCGCTGCCGTCAAAGCAATCGAGGAATATAAAACTTCGATTACAGTTCGGCCGGACCACTGGTCTTCTCATTACAACATGGGCAATTTCCTGATGAACCGGGGACAATACACCGAGGCCATCGACGCCTATCGAATGTCGCATCAATTTCGCCCGGATGTGATCGAGCCCCTCGTAAACCTGGCGTTTGCGTACAACCTGACAGGCCGCAATGAAAACGCCAAACAGGCCCTGCGAAAAGCGGCACAGATCGAGCCGAAGAACGCGGCCGTTCATCTGAACCTGGCCCTTCTGCTCGGAGAGACGGGCCGACTTGAGGAGGCAGAGTCAACCTTCAGAATGGTTTTTAAACTGAATCCCCAATCGGCTGTCGCCGCCTATAACCTGGCTGTCATCACCGCCTCAAAGGGAGATCTCGACAGCGCGCTCGACTGGATCCAAACAGCCCGCCGGCTTCGTCCGGACGAGCACAAATACAGCTATACCCATGCATTCTGGCTCGCGGAAACGGGCCGCCCGGATGAGGCCATTGAAATACTTGAAGCAATCCTCAATCAGCAAACAGACTATGCCGATGCGCACAGACTGTTGCGCCGGCTCAATGAGCAGAAGAAGAATTCTGCTCCATAAAAGATCAGCCCATCACAACGAGAACCTCGTTTACATCCCACATCACATCCAATGGAATGAAATGGCCGTCCATTTCCTGCTTATTGACAAGCAGTGTGCGGACCCCCTTTTGTACGCCCGCCTGATTCCTGATTTCAATATTGAATTGTTTCTTCCGGAACCGCCGGACAATCTTCACCGTCTCCCATCCGGAAGGAATGCACGGATCAATACGCAAACCCGTATAATCCGGCTGAATGCCGAGAATATACTGCGTGGCCGCGTAATAGGACCATGCCGCCGCCCCGGTCAGCCACGGCAGCCGCGAGGCCCCGAAGCGCGGACTGTATTTGCTGTGGGTAAACTGACAATTCACATACGGCTCAACCTGCCGAATCTCGGCTTTTGTGTTATACGAAGCCGGCATGAAGGCCCGGTAATAGTGATAGGCCTGATCGCCGCGGCCCAGCAGTGTTTCGGCAATCACGGCCCACCCCTGCGTATGGGAAAAGATCGAGGCGTTTTCCTTCATGCCCTGATTAAACAGGGACGCCTTCACGACATGATGATCGGTCTTTTCATACGGCGGGTCGCAAATCATAATTCCGTATTCGGTCGCCAGGCGCTGCCCTACGGCATCCATCACCTGCCGGGCCTGCGGGCCGGCGGCGTGCCGGCTCAGCACCGACCACGATTGCGGGTTAAGCCAGATCCTCCCCTCCTCGTTTTCTTGGGAGCCGAATTTCATCCCGTCATAGCGATACGCCCGCAAAAACCAGCCGCCGTCCCAGGCATACCGCTGCAAATTTGCGTCCAGTGTTTCCAGGTGCGATCTTGCCCATTTCGCCTCCTGCGGCCGGGCAAGCAAATCATTGATTTCCGCATAAGTCATCAGTGCATGACGAAGCTGAAAACCCACAAACACCGTCTCGCCCTTGTGTCCCAGTTCCAGACAGTCGTTCCAATCGGCGTACAAACCGCACGGCAGGCCGTGAACGCCGCGGCGCTGAAGCGTAAACTCAATCGCCCGCCGAAGATGCCCCAGCACCGTCGCCTGCCCCGTATCCGCATACGCCAGCACCTTATCATAAAACGCAAGATCGCCGGTTTCCTTCACATAGGCCGGAATCGTATAAAACAGCCACAGGCAGTCATCGGACCGATAGTCTTCCTCCCCTGGCGGCGTTTCGCTTCCGGGCCGGTGAGCGAAGGGCCTGACCACCGGCATTGCCCCGCCGGTTGACACCTGTCCCGTAATCATCAGCTCCAGTCGCCGGCCCGCTTCCTCCGGAATCAAATGAAGCACCCCCAGCAGATCCTGAACGGTATCTCGATAGCCCAGACCGTCCCGCTCTCCGCTGTAAACCAGACTGGCAGCCCGTGACCAGGCATACGTAATCAGGCAGTTGAATGGGCTCCACATATTGGTCATGCTGTTGAATTCCGCATCCGGCGTCTGAACACGCATGCCCTCAAGCCGACCGTGCCAGTAGTCCTTCAGAGTCTCAAAGGCCTGCTGCACCGCTCCGGGGTCCGGATAATCCGCGGCGGCCTGCCTGCCTTCAACGGCCGCCTTGCCGATGCCCATCAGCACCGCAAACTCATGCGACTGCCCCGGCTCCAGTTCGATGTCCAGTTGCAGCGCCCCGCAGGCGTTATCGCCGCAGGCCAGTGAATTGACGCACCGCCCTTTCTCAACAGCCAGCGGATTGTGGTACGATCGGTACGGCCCCAAAAAGCATTCCCGGTCTGTCTCAAAACCGGTAACCTCTGCCCCGACCACACCCAGAAACGTATGCCGGTTGCCGTCATGATGCTGAAAATCCCCCTCGCCGTCCGGCAGCAGCACATTGATGCCGTGATCGATGATGCCATCCGTTACAGTCATCCGCACGATAAACTGCGTATACTGCAGGTTGATAAAATCCTGCCAGAGATGCCAGTTGTTGGCATACTCAACAAACGGAAACAGCCGCAGCCGCCGGCAAGCCCGATCCCGGTTCGTAACCTTCACCCGCCAGCATTCGAGAAGCCTGCCCAGCGGGACAAAATACGTCGTTTCCGCCGCGATTCCCTTATATTCCGATTCAATAATGGTATACGCCGTACCATGTCGGCAGATGGATTTATACTGCTCCAGCGGTTTGCCCACCGGCTGCCATGAAGCGGACCAGTAATCCCCGCTGTCCCGATCGTGAATGTAGATATACCGCCCGGGCTGATCGGCCGGGATGGAATTAAAACGCATCCGCAGGAAGCGGCCCTGTGCCGCCGACTGAAAAAAACTATACCCCCCTGCGTGGTTGGTGATGATCGCCCCGTATTCGGTCGAGCCGAGGTAATTGCTCCACGACCGCGGCGTATCCGGCCGCTGGATCACATATTCTTTGCTGTCATCATCAAAATAGCCGTACTGCATTTCAACTTCTTTCAGTCGAAACACTTACACTTGACCGCGGCGCTCCTCCAGGGCATTCCGAATCTCCTCGCAGGTTTGTCGAGTCAAAGACATCCGCAGGATAAAAAAGATAACAAGCGCCAATCCTGCCACAGGCAGCAGCGCCAGCATCGAACGGATCCAGAAAATCGTCTCCGGACTCTGCGCGCCAAGTTCCGCATCAAACCCCGCCCAGGTCAAGATCATACCGGAAACAACATATCCCCCCGAATTGCCCAGTTTCAGAATATAAGACGCGCAGGCCGTAAAAGAACCCTCGCGGCGTTTGCCCGTATGCAGTTCATCATAATCGATAATATCAGCCCCAATCGAGCTGTGCAGCATCCACAAGCCGGAGGAAGCCAGCCCCATGATTCCCGATGCGAGGGTTTGCAGCCAGGGAACCAGCGGCGTATACAGGTACCAGGAACCGCCGTATCCGATCATCCCGATCACCGCGGCCGCAATAACCGCCTTGCGTTTTTCAAATCGGTGCGCAATTCGGCTTAAAAGCGGGGCGCCCAGAAGCCCGCCCACCATAAACCCGATCCCCATCCAGAAATTCCAGTTGTCTCCGTCAATCGTATTGCCCCCGCAGACATAATAAACCGTCGCAAAGTACCCCAGCCCTCCGACCATACTCGTGCCCAGCGTAAAGGCAATCCCAACCCCCATCATCATGCGAAACGGCTGACACTTCAGCGTTTCATAAAACGAACTTTTCAGCGAGATCCGGTCTGTGGTTTTCAGAACCACCTTCTCATAATACCGCTCTTTGACTCGCAAAAAAATGATGATCGCAAACAGGGCCATCAGCGTACCCAATAGAGCCGTATAAACCTGCATCCCGAGAAGCGTGTTTTTCTTCCCCGCCTCCGGCAAAAGAAACCAGGCCAGGTTCGTAAAACGAAGGGCGTAGAAATTTCCCACCTCAAAGATCTTCTGCATCACGCTTCGATACGTCATCACCGAGGTGCGTTCCTCATAGTCCGGGGTCATCTCGGCTCCCAGACTGTTGTAGGGTACGGTAAAGGCGCTGATAATCGGAATAAAAATCAGGGAGGAAATCACCATGTACCAGAAAAGAACCGTCACGCCCATAAAGGTCACATCCAGCCACGACGGGGAAACAAAAAACAGGGCCGGAAGACTCAGCCCGCTCAGAACGCCGGCGATCAAAATGAACGGACGTCTGCGGCCGTGTTTGGACCGAAAATTATCCGACAGCCATCCCATCACCGGGTCTGCAATCGCATCATAGACACGAATCAGCGTCAGCGCCAAACCCACCAGCCAGGGAGAAACGCCCAGGTAAATACTGAAAACGGCATACGCCACTGACGGGTACAGCCAAAGCCCCCACATGTCCAGCCCCGTCCCCAGGCCGTATGTGGTTTTCGTAAGCACCGGAACCCGATCCCGCACGCGGGCGCCATTCTTGATTTCTTCCATACCCAGGCCCCTCTTTCGTCCTGATTCCTCCGGCCTCTAAAGCATTCGCTAAAAGACCTCGGAATTGTTCTTGATATAGTCAATCAGTTCATCGACCTGCGCAAAAGCCACGGCCGTACAGGTGTCCGCGGCGCCGTAATAAATCGCGATCCGCCCGGTTTCGGCATCAACCAGGTTGGCACACGGAAACACCACATTCGGCACAAACCCCACCGTTTCGTACGGCTTTTCCGGAGTCAGCAGGTAATCCCGCGTTCGGTACAGCACCCTGGCCGGATCGTCCAGATCCAGGATCGCCGCCCCGAAACTATACACATAGCCGTTGCAGGTATTGGACACGCCGTGATAAAACAGCAGCCACCCGGCCGTGGTCTCAATCGGCACAGGACCGGCCCCGATCTTCATCCCCTGCCACCAGCCCTGCCCCCCGGAGCCCATCACATGCCGGTGTCGGCCCCAGTAAATCAGATCCGGGCTTTCACTGATATAGATATCCCCAAACGGCGTATGACCGCCGTCACTCGGACGGCTCAGCAGCAGGTACCGGCCGCCGATCTTTCGCGGGAACAAAACCCCGTTTCGATTGTACGGCATCAGCGGATTGGGCATCCGGAGGAAGGTCTTGAAATCCGTCGTTCTGCCCAGACCGATGGAAGGACCGTGCATGTCGTCGCACCAGGTGATGTAATAGGCATCCTCGAGTTTGACCAGACGCGGATCGTAACTGAAGCTGGTCGGGTTGGGACGGCCGTTCTCATCCACCCAGTCAATCGGGTCCGGCCCGATCTGCCATCGCAGGGCATCCTCGCTGCGGCCGAAAAACAGCGTCGCACGGCTGTTTCTTTGATCGGCCCGGAAAACGCCCACAAACTTCCCCTCACAGGGAACCACGGCGCTGTTGAAAATCCGTGCCGCTCGCGGAATCGGATTCCAGTCAAGAATCGGGTTGCCGCTGTATCGCCACACCGCATCCAAACATCCTTTCGGCTTGTCTTCCCACGGAATCGCAGGCAGCGGCTTCCCTATAATCACGTTACTCATGCTGTTTTCCCTTCACTAAAAAACTCCAAATCTGAATTCATCATTGCAAAAAGCCAAACATTATGGATTCAATCCTGATTCCTCTGCAATCGCGGCCGCCGAAGGACCGGCCTTTCGCCGTTGCTGCAACTGATCTCCGATCTCCTTCATGGTGGATTCATCCAGCTTGTAAAACAGAACAATTACAATCGAAACGATCCCGGCAATGCCGGGAATCACGCTCATCAGCATCCGCATCCAGAAAAGAACGTGTGCGGGCTGCTCGACATTCGGGACATATCCGATTTTATCGAGCAGCAATCCCGTCAGAAACGCTCCAAAGGCCCAGCCGAATTTCTGCGACATCGTGGAGGCCGAGAAAATCAGTCCCGTGGCACGGCGGCCGTTTTTCCATTCTGAATAATCCGCCGTATCGGCATACATCGCCCAGATCAGGGGCGTCAGCGGCCCGCCCGCAAACGAGGCAATCCCCTGAACCACGATGAGCAGGATAATATGCCGGGGTGTAAAAAACAAAAACGACATTGTCAGCAGGTTGGCTATAATAAAGAGAATCAGAAAGGCCTTTTTCTTGCCCAGTATCCTCGCAAACCAGCTTACGACTACAACCCCGCTGATGCTGCCGATCATGCCGACGGTATTAAACACCGAAACCCACTCTTCAAACCGATTCGGTGCGATGTAGTACCGGAAATAGTAATTGGTCACCCCCAGGCGCAAAGACACCCACAGAAGCATCGCCAGCGTCGCAAAAAGCATCAGCAGCCAGGGCTTGTTCGTAAACAAATCCTTCAGGTCCCTGCCGACGGTCGTCTTTTGAGAAGCCGGCGGGCAAACCCGCTCCTTCGTGGTAAAAAAGGTCACCACAAACAGCAGCACCGCAATGACCCCGAAAAGACCCATGCTCACGGTCCACCCGGTCGGGGAAGTTCCCGAACCGCCGATTTGCTTTACCAGCGGCAGCAGAAACGCCGAGACAACGAGGGCTCCGGCATACGCCCCGATATACTTAAACGAAGACAATACCGTTCGCTCAGAAGAATCCGGCGTAATAACCCCCAGCAGGGCCGAATACGGAATATTAATGGCCGTGTACAGCATCATAAAGACGACGAACGTCACATAGGCATAAATAAGTTTTCCGGAATAACTGAAATCCGGGGTCGAAAAAGTAAACACGGCCGCAATCGCCAGCGGAATGGACATCCACAGCAGATACGGCCGGAATTTTCCCCACCGGGTATGCGTCCGGTCCGCGATCATGCCCATCATCGGATCGTTGATCCCGTCCCACATCCTCGTCAAAAAAATCATGGTACCCGCGGCGCTGGCCCCGATGCCGAAAACATCCGTATAGAAAAAAATCAGGTGCAGAGAAATCGTCTGCCAGAAAAGAACAGACGCAAAATCTCCCAAAGAATACCCGACCTTCTCCTGAAACGTCAGTTTCGCTTCAGCCGAATTCATAGAATTATTCCTCGTCAATCTCTGATTTATATATGCTTTCGGGTACCATCGTATAGATAAACAGGGAGGGCTCGATCTCCTGCCTGAGATCGCTATACAACCTGAATTAAAAGGGCCTGTCAAGCAAATTTCGCCGGAATTCGACCCAAACAAATATTTTCGGAACAGCCGATACGGCCGGACCGAATGACCGCAGAAACCCCAAAAACGGCATGATCTGAACGGGGTGATCTCTGCCGTCATCGGATTGATATGGAATTTTCCGCTTGTACTCCGGTTTTTTGGCCTGACATGTCCCGTTCTTTATTTAAAATATGGGCAGGTCGCATATCCTGACCTGCTTAGGGCACAATCGTCTTCTGCGGCCAAAGCACAACCGGACCGAGCAGGCCCGAATCGCGCAAAGGCCACTCGGAGGCATCCAGCGGCTTATAGTTTATATTAACAATATTAATATCATAGAACATCTTCCATTCAACGCCCCGCCTGTCCAGATCCCGTATCCGGTTGGCGGCCAGGTTGGTCACCTCGATTTCCAGTTGATTCATCCCCGGCCGCAGCGCATCGCCCAGCCGGCACCGGTACGGCCGGGACCAAAGCACGGCAATTTCCACTCCGTTCAGCCGCACCCGAGCGCTGTCGCAAACCTGCCCCAGGTCCAGCACCCACTCATCCGCCCGGCCGGAGGGCCTTTCAAATTCAAGGGTATACCTGGCCGTCCCGGCAAATCGTTTCAGCTCCGGATCCTCCCGTTCCGTCCACGAGGCCAGGGACTCTGTCTGATACGGCCGCGGCAGTTGGGGCCCGCCTTCTACAAACGTCACATCCCACGTGCCCTCCAGCGCGGTTCCCTGTCCTGCAGACTCCGTATAGTGCCGCTTCTGCCCGCCAACGACCTTGTCCGTAAAGGTCCGTACGATCATCGACTGACCCGGCTCAAGCTGCATGAAAAGCTGCGAAACACCGCCCGCCTGACGCACAGCCGCCGCCGCGGTTCGATGTGAAAACCGCGGATCCATCAGCACCGCCGACCGGGCGGGCCTGCCCAGCGAAATCCACCGGCTGACCGGCTGATCGCCGCGATTGACAAAGAAATAAGAAAACCCCTCCGGATGGGTCCTGCGAACATAGTGCACGCCCGCGTCAACGGCCGGTTCCCGATTGATCCCGGCCAGCCGCAGCGCCTCCTCCAGCTCCCCAAGCAAAATCCTGCCGGTCCAGACCGACCACTGCTGGATTTGAAGCAGTCCTGGTTCTGGGGAGGGCAGTTGAGCCAGGATCCCCGCAAAATCTTTGCGCCGTTTGTCCAGGTCCGCCAGGCCGGGCACATCCTCCGGCAAGGCCTGCAGAAACAGAACCGTTGCCCCGTCTTGTCGAGCCAGCGTCAGCAGTTTCCGCAAGGTCGCCGCCGGCATGATCCGGCACCGCGGCACAACAATCGCCGAATATGCGTTGCCGCCTGCAATCACCTTGCCGTTTTCAACCCTCGCCTCAGCCAGATACCGGTCCGAAATCGCATCATACGAAAACCCTTTCCGCCACAGCGTCATCGCCGCGTCATAATAAGCCGTCTTGTAAAGCCACTGCTCCTGGTTGTGAATCCGAAACGGCATAAAAAAATCATCCTCGCTGTGCCAGAAATCATAGACCGGCAGATACAGCAGGACATCCTGATCGGGCCTGCCCGACTGAAGAATCGACTGGCAGCGCGTCACATACTCATTATAGGCAGGCAGATCACGCCAAAGCCCCCCGTCCGGCCCGAAATTAACCGATGCGTAAAACTGCCAGCCCGGCCAGTCCGCCTCCTTCGGCGAATAAGGAATACCGTGAAAGAAAATATGATTAACGCCGCCCAGAAACAGAAAATCCGTAGCCGCCTTGATCTCATCCAGCGACGTCTGAAAATGCTCGTGCAGCCAGGTAAACGATTCCGAAGAAGCCAGCGCCGTTCCCTTCAGATGAGCCGCCGAAGAAGAAAATTTCAGCATCGGAAGCTGCCGCTCATCGACCTCCCGGAAAATCTCCGTTTCCGGAATATCCGCCGCCCCGTAAAGATCAATCAGGTTTCCCGGCGATCCGTGCGCCTGGTTGCGGCTCAAACTGCCCTGCCCATGGCACCACTGCGTCCATCGCTCGATATACGCCAGGTGCAGATCCGAAATCGTCTCCCGGTAATCGCTCTTGACGCGGGCCGCGGTATCCGCCGGACCGTCGCCGAACAGCGCCTCGATACGATCGCGCAGATCATACCCCCGCAGACGCTCAAACTGATCAAAAAAATCCCCCGTCCAGGTCGCCTCAAAATACTCAAACGAATCATGAAAATGCGCTCGCGGCCTCGGCCCCTCAAAACCCGACAGCGGCGCCTCAAAAGCCGCCAGATACGTATCAAGAGCGGACACCGAATACGGGTCCACCACATAGCCCGCTCCGCCGGGAGCGGCCCGCTTGACCCGCTGAACCGGACATCTCACAGACACCTCATAAACCGTCCACCGCCCGGCCGGCGCCTCCCAGTCCAGCCGGCCGTCTTTGACCCGCTCGGTCAATTCCATCCGCCGGCCGTCTTCCGAAACCGCCGCCAAATACGCCAACTTCGCCCTTCTGTCTTTCGGAATCCGCTCCGAAAACGCCTGTCCCTCCGCAACCGCATACCTTTCCAGAAGCGCCTTCATCGACGCGGTCTCCTCCGTCACCTGCGGCCCGCCGAACGGCCAGCCGGTCCCGGTCGTCAGGTCCACCCCCATTCCCAGCCGATGCCCCTCCCGCATTGTATGCTCCAGCATATCCATCCACCGCGGAGACAGAAAATCAACATACTGCTCCTCCGCTCCCTTGACCCCGTAAATGGGACAAATCTCCACGCCCCCCAGCCCGGCATCGCGATAGTGCGTCAGCAAAGCCGTCAAATTCGCCTCATCGACCGCGCTGCCCATCCACCACCACCGCGCCCAGGGACGGTGTGGCGCACTGGGCGGCGGCCAGTCCGTATCCGCCGCGATCCCCGCGCAGCCCTGAAACAGCAGCACGCCCGCTAAAACCCAAACAACAATCCGACTCGGCATGTTCCCGCTCATTCTGTCTCTCCCTTCGATAAGCCGATGATTTCGAACTCAATAAGCATCCGTGCGAAACCGGCAAACCGCCGATTCTGTTCCGCGGACTTCGATCCGCATCAGTCCAGCCCTTCCATGTTCTGACAATTGACAAAGTTCACCTTCGACCCGTCATCGGCCGTAATCTGCACGTTTTGAAACGTCCAGCCCTCGGCATTCGAAATCGTGCCCGCCTTCTTGGCCGTGATCTGAATATCCTCCAGCAGAAAATTGCCTGCCCGCTGGTTTTTGCGTCCTTTCACCGAAATCGCCGTCTCCGAATCCACCGCGCGGATTCCTCGAATCGTAACATCCCGAATATACGGAGTCCCCTGCTCTTCCGGCACCACCTCCATCAGCGCCTTCCAGTGCCTCGGAAACTCCCGCCCTTCGGCCTCCAGCTCCTTGCGCACCGCCTCCGGCACCGTATTGTACGCCGGGTACCAGTCATAATCGAGCTTGATCGCCTCCCGCACATTATGCATCTGAATATCATGAATCGAAATATCCCGCACCGTCCCCCCGCGGCCCTGCGTGGACTTAAACCGAATCCCCGTACTGGTCCCATACGCCTTCAGATTGTACACCTCCACATTGTAAATCCCGCCGGAGGTCTCGCTCCCGCAGGTAATCAGCCCGTGTCCGCGCCGCGCAATGCAGTCTCGAATCACCACATTCATCGTCGGCCGATTCACCCGCAGCCCGTCAGCGTCCCGGCCCGCCTTCAAACAGAAATTGTCATCATTGCAGTCAATATCACAGTTCTGAACCAGCACATTCGTCGAGGAGTCAATATCAATCCCATCCGAGCTCGGACCGACCTTTTCCTCCAGATTGGCCCGAATCGTCAGCCCATCGACCACCACGTTGGTACTGTAGCAGATATGCACCGTCCAAAAACCCGGCTCCCGAAGCGTCAGCCCTTCAAGCGTCACGTTCGAGGCCTCATAAATCAAAATCAGCCGCGGCCGCTTGCAGTCATAATCCACCACCCAGCGCAGGCCCTTGGCGTCATACTCCCGACGCATAGTCCAATACTTATCCCACCAGATCGAGCCCGACCCGTCAATCGTACCCTTGCCGTATACTTTCACATTCGACAGGTGATGCGCGTTCATCAAGGCCGCCGGCCAGTCCGTTTCAATCCCCGCCACACGCGTAGAAACCTCAGGGTATTCGGATTCATCCTGAACGCCCTTAATCGTCACTTCCTCATCCACCCGCAAATCCACCCGGTCCTTTAAAAAGAGCGAGCCGGTCAGGTACGTCCCCGGCGAAAACACAACCGTCCCCCCGCCGGCCGCAGCGCAGGCGTCAATCGCCTTCTGAATCGCCTTCGTGCAGACCGTCTGCCCGTCCGCCCTGGCCCCGTAATCACAGGCGTTAAATTCACCCGAAACCCCGCGGCAACCGAAAAGAACCAAACTCAGTAAACTGACCTGAACAAATAACGTTCCATTCTTCATAACAATCCTCTCTTTCCGTTTTAAACGCCTTCTCAATTCCCCGCGCGGGACAACCGCTTCTATGGCCGAAGATTTTTCGAGGTCGCCAGTGCGATCACCCGGCCCCGATCCCCAACCGCGCAGTAAAAATGATACACCACCCCCTCATGCTTGAGGATCCACGGCTTATGCGCGTATTTCTGATCCCACGGCTCGGACGAGGCAATCAGATCCGGCCCCTTCCAGCGGGTCCAGTTCACCAGGTCGTAGGAGCAGGCAAATGTATCGAACGCCCCCGGCCGCCAGAAGGCCCCAAAGTAAAACATCACCCACAGATCCCCGATCCGCGTAAGCTGGGGGTCTCCGCTGATGCCCACACGGCCCGTCGGCGATTGGTTGGCCAGGACATCATCGCGTCCGAAACGCCGCCATTGCTTCATATCCTCAGAAATCGCGATGCCGATCCGCTCTCCGCCCCGAACAGCCGCCGCGTTGTAAAACATCACGAACGGCGCGCCCAGGATCTGCTCCCGGTCCCGGATAATATGGCTCTTAAACAGCGTATGCCCCTCAAACTTCCGCGCATCCGGGTCCTTCGGCCCAAGAACCGGCCCCTCCAGACGCTGCCACGGCTCGGCCGAGGTCAGATCCTTTGTATGCGCCAGCCCGATCGAAAGCGGCGGCGTCTCATACCCCGGCTTTTCCCCGCCCAGGTACGAAAGCCAATACCGCCCCTCAAACGGCTCAAGCCCATAGCTCCCGCCCCATCTGAAATCAGGCAGGGCAATACCCCCGGCCGCCTGCGCGCTGTCCCACGTGCCCGCCTCCCCCCGCGGCAGGATACACCCAAGCGGCTTCCAGGCCAGCAAATCCTCACTGACCGCCAGATGAGTCGTGTACCCATCCGGATCCTTTTCCAATTGAAAATAAACCATATACCACAGGCCGTCGCGGCGAAAAACCGTCGGCCCGTCCACCATCAGACCCTCCGGCGGCTCGATCACCACGCCGTATTTATACGGCGTTTGTACCTGCTCATAAACCGCCTGCATCCGCTCCTGTCCGACCGAGGTTCCGCGCAGCAGAACATGCGCAGTCCGATTGCGGTCACAGGTAAGCCCGCCGTCCTCGTATTCCAGTTCAACAACCTGGATCGAACTGCGCCGTTGCTCGGTCCCGTCCTTGCCCGCCTCTTCGCCCCGACGGCCCGGATGCGTAAAATAAAACAAAAACGCCCGATCCCCGCTGACCACAACATCCGGATGTCCCCCCTTGACCCGGTCATCCTCTCCCAGGCCCGGCTCCCTGAGCAAATTGTCCTTCTGCCGGGTCCACCCCAGCGCATCATCGGACCGGTACACCCCCAAACCATCCCATGTATCCACCACCATCCAATAAGCCCCCTTCCACCAGAACACCTTCGGACCCTCACCCCGCCACTGTCCGGCCGCCTTGCCCCGATCCTCCCAGGTATACAAATCATTACTGTCAGCGTAATAAATCGACTTGCCGTCTCGCTCGTTATTGTACCACATCCGCCAATGCCCGTCGGAAAGCTGCGTCACACAGGCATCGATGACCCGGTCCGAGGAAAGCGACAGCGTCGATTGATAGGCCCAGTCAACCAGGTTCTCGCTCGTCAGATGCAGAATCTCCCGCGGATGCCCCCAGTCCGTAAAAATCCCCGGGACATACGTCAGGTACATGTGATAGGTCCCGTCCTGTTCGATCACCTCCGGAGCCCAGTATGTATCCTGCCCTTTTTGGTAGCCGATGTTGGCCGTTGCCCGGTAGGTCCAGGTGGCCCCCCCGTCGGCCGATTCGGCAATGCCGATAGGCGTCCCGTGCACCCAGCTTACCCCCCTCGCGTCCTCGACATTGGCCCGGCGGTTCGTATAAAACATCAGCCACTTTTCCTCCTGCCGGTTCCAGCAAAGCACCGGGTCGGCCGCCCCGTCATAAACCGGATCGCGGTACAGCGGCTTAGCCGCCGGATTACCTCTGGGCAAAACATCCTGCCCGCTTGCCAATAATCCCATCACAAAAAATACAGACAATCCGGCTATTCGATACAGTGGTAACATGTTTTCAGGTCCCCTCGCTTAAATCCCATGTCGTTTTATACGATTCTACCGGTTGTATATCGGATTTTTGAGGTATCAACGCTTCCATTGTACCTGCCTGGCGAGACAAAACCAGTATTTTTCCGCCTGCCGGCATCCTTCCCCAAACAGGCGATTGACAGGCCGGGACAATCCCGATAGGATGCGGTCAAAACAAGCTCCCGGATGAAAGGAACGGAAACGAATGCATATTTTGCTGACCAATGATGATGGAATCTTCGCACCCGGCCTGGCGGCCCTGTATGCCCAACTCGTCAAACTGGGCAAGGTCACCGTCGCCGCCCCGGCCGACGTCCGATCCGGAGCAGGACACAGCATCTCCCTGCAGGCCCTCCGCTTCGATCCCGTGGAGATTGTGGGCAAATTTTCAGGATACAGCATCGAGGGCTCCCCCGCCGACTGCATCAAACTGGCCATGAACGAACTGATTGACCCCCGCAATCCCGTGGACCTCGTCGTCTCCGGGATGAACTGCGGAGCCAACGTCGGCATCAATGTATTCTATTCAGGGACGGTCGCCGGCGCCATCGAAGGCGGCTTTTACAACCTGCCCGCAATCGCCGTAAGCGCCGCCCTCGACGAACCCCTCAATTTTGAAAAGGCCGCCGAATACGCCCTCCGCGTCATCAAACAGATCCTCCCGCTGCCCGCCGGACAGGTCTTGAATCTCAACATCCCCCCCCTCTCCAAAGGCGCCCCCAAAGGAGTGCTGGTGGTTCCCCAATCCACCCACGGCTTTGAAGAGCGATACCAGGCCGAGGAGGATGAGGACGGACAAAATATCTATACCCTCACCGGCGGCCTGCACCGGGACCCACACGCCGAGCAGCCGGCCACGGATGTCCAGGCCCTGTTTGCCGGCTATATTACCCTGACCGGGCTGCGGCTGGACCTGACCGACCCCCGTCTGAACGAAACCCTCCGCGAAATCCCGATTGAGATCAAGCCGTGATCACGTCAATCTTTGAAAAACCCTGGCTTCTGCTGACTGTCGCCGCCGTCCTGCTGGTGGTCGCCGGAGTCGTCTGCCAGATCCGGCCCCGATGGAAACGATGGCCCTACCTCGTGCCCCTGCTCGTAGCCGCCCTGGCCTTCGGGCTCGACCGGCTGGTCGAAACAGACGCCGAGCAGATTCAGTCCATCCTGACTGCCTGCCGACAGCACGCCCTGGCCGGCACAATCCGGCAAATCGACCCGCTCGTCTCCGAGGCCTATATCGACCCGGCCCATTCCACCAAAGAAGCCATGCTCCGCTCCGCGGAAGCGGCCATTCAAAGGGCCTGCCTCCAGCGCGTCGTCGAACGGCAGCACACCCTCAGCATCACCGGCGATACCGCCGTCAGCCAGGTCCGGTTCCGGGTCCATCTCGATACCCAGCAAAGCCAGTACGCGATGGCCGGAAGTCTGCTGTTTGTCACCCTCGAAATTCACTATGCGCGGGAAGCGGACGGACAATGGAGAATTCGGCGCGTCCTCCTGGTCAGCGTCAATGACCAGCCGATGGGCTGGAAAAACATCTGACCATCTGACCCTCCAATAAAAAAAAACCGGACCACAACGGAAACTCCCTTACAAAGAAAGTCCGCAATGCTCCGGATTCAGATTCGCCGGCGGGAATAATTTTTAAAGACGACTCGTTATCGGACCAGCGCTTTTCGCTGCTCGACAATGCTCTCGATCTTTTCCAGCAGTTCGCTCAGATCAAACGGCTTGACGATGTAATCATCAATCCCGCAGGAGTTGGCCCGCGCGATATCCTGCGTCTGGCTGCGGGCCGTCAGCATGATCACGGACACCTCCTGGCCCCACGGCTGACGCCGCAGAGACTCAAGCATCTCGTGCCCGTCCATCACCGGCATGATCACGTCCAGGAGAATCACATCAGGCGATTCCTTTTCCGCCTGCTGCAGGCCCTCACGGCCGTCATGCGCCGTCACGACGTCATACTCGTTCATCTCCAGACGATCCTTAAGCGTCTGCACAATGTTGGGCTCATCGTCGATTACGAGAATTTTCGTCTTCTTCGTCTTCTTCTTGATTCCAAAAAAATCAAACATGGCTTCTGCTCCTTGATTATTCCGTATCGCCCGGATCTTGTTCCAAAACCGGTTCACTCAGTTTTGCCTGGGCGGCCGTCAGCAGACCGGTCGGGTCCTGCGTATCCGACGGGTATTCCGCCAATGCCATCATCGGCACAATAGACAGGTCAGAAAAGTTCTTTTTCAGATGATGCTGAATCATTTTATCAATACGTTTGCAGACTTTATCGATCTTCTGTTGTCCCATCTCGTTGATCACAAACACCATTTCACACGCGTCCGTCTGCAGCGCAAGATCCATCCCGCCAGACAGAAAAAAGCGGCTCTGCGTCAGCAGGTCATTGATGATGATCCCGGCCGCGTCCTTCAGCGGCGGCAAAGACAAATCAGGAACCGGGCACGTAAACCGAATCAGCAGCAAAGCGGGCCGCCGTTTCTCGAGCACAGCCCCCCGCCCAAGCGACTCCAGATGCTTTTCCAGAAGGTACCCCGGATCGGTCTTCGGCAGTGAAAAACAAAAACGGCTTCCCTTGCCCGGCTCGCTCTCAAGCCAGATCGAACCGCCGTGAATCTGCACAATCCCCTTACAGATCGCCAGCCCCAGGCCGCTGCCCTTGGAACCCGGACCCGCCTGACGCGCAACCTGGTAAAATTTCGTAAAGATATATCTCTGGATCTCCGGCGAAATACCCACCCCCGTATCCTGCACACAGGTGACAATTTCGCCCCCGTGCATCGTAACAGACACCGTCACACGCCCGCCCGAAGGCGTAAATTGAAGCCCGTTGCGAATCAGGTTGCACAGAACCTGGCGAATCTTCTTGATATCCGCGTACACCGGCGAAACAAACCCCTCCGTCTCACATTGCAGCGTAATGCCCGCCTTCCGGGCTTCCTCCTCAAATTCTCCAACCGTCGTGCGAACCAGCGAATCCAGGTCCATGACCTTGCGGGTAATCGGCATGTTGCCCGCCTCCAGCTTGGCCATATCCAGCAAATCATTGATCAAATCCGCGAACCGATGACAATCCTGCTTCATCGTATACAGGTATTTGCGGGTCTTGTCGGCCACCTTCCCCGTCACCCCCGCCAGGATATTCGAAACCGAGTTCTGAATGCTCGTCAGCGGCGTCCTCAGCTCATGAGAAATCGCAGTAATAAAATCATTCTTCGTATTCTCGGCCGCCACCTCATCCGTAATATCACGCAGGCACAGAACCGAACCAAGCAGGTCATTCCAGTCATCCCGAATCTGCGTCCATCGAACCCGCAGCAGCCGATGATTTTTCGACTTGATATCAAACTCCCCCCGCAGCGGATCCGCCGAGCCGCTCCCATAAAGCAATTCCGAAAACCCCAGCTCCTCAAGCGACTCCCGGACCGCCGACCCGTCCGCCGTCTCCGGAAGACCCAGCATCTGGCAGGCGATTTCATTGGCCTGCTCCACCTGCCCCTTCTCATTGAGCAGGATCATGCCCTCAATCAGGTTCTGCACCGCCGACTGGAGTTTGTTCTGCCGGCTCTCGAGAAGACAGGCGGCCCCCACTTCCATCAATTCGATCTGGTGATTGAGCTGCCGTTCAAGCTGAACCTGCAAATCATTGACTTTCTTCTGGATGCTGTCCAGTTCCAGAACCATCGCCTCAAGTAATTGCGACCGGGTAAGGCAAACCGGATGCTCATAATCCGGATGAGAAACCCCCAGGGAATCGGCCCCCGCATCGATCAGAACCCGCACGGCCTGCTGAATGGTCAGATTTCCCTCAACCACCAGGTCGCACGGCTCTTCAACCAGGCACGGTGAATCCGGTATCAATTCTTCAATTCGCATCACTCAAAATGCCTTTCAGACTGATCCTTGCCCTGAAAATGACTGATCGGCCGAAATATCGGATGGATCGCCGATGCGATTAACCCCAAACAAGGCCGCTCTTTGGGCTCCGCAAAGTTTTGCAACCCCGAATAACAGACCGCCAAAGCCCTCAAAACACCCCCCGCGCAGACCAAATCCGGTTATCGGAAGTCACGCGTTTGTCTTAGTAGAAATGCGATTTTAATTATCAGACCTGACCCCGCGCGCCGCGTTCCCCAAAAACTCCGCCGCCCCCATTTCAGTAACCACAGATCCCCTCTTTCCGGTAAAGAGATTTCTCCTCAATCCCGCCAAAATCCTTTTTTTCTCAAAAAGCTCCTATAATCAGCCCGGCCGAAAACAAGCCCATTATCGAAAACAAGACATAACCCGCCTATTTCCCCGGTATATACGACCGCTTAAACCACAGGTAATCCTCCGTCGCAGGCCCCCCCGGAAGCCCGTTTACATTGGCCGCCCCGGCAACACTTTTACACTGCTCTTTGGCCATATCCAGCGTGCCTTTCGAGGCCCACTTATGCCGTTCCGCATGACCGTCGGCAAATCCAAACGTACTGCTGCCGTTGTGCCAGATCGCGAACGGATCAATATAACTGGCCTGGTTCAAATACATATTCCAGGTCCGGTGATTCCAGCCGTAGCCGTCCGCCTCTTCAAGGAACACAATCTTGCTGCCCGGATTCGAAAACTCCGACAGTTTGGAGACTTCATAATCCTCCTCCCCCGATTCATTGTTATTGCCCGCCGGACGCTTCGACAAGACCTTCCCAATCGAATAGCTGCGGTACCCTCCGTACCAGTTCGCCTTCGTGGTATTGCAGTTGTTGTCCGGACTGACCGCCAGCTTCACCCAGCGATTATCAGCGGGGCAGTTATACACCTTCGGGGCCTCGAGATAAGGCCACAGGGCGCCGGCCTGAAACCCCCGTACTTTATCATCCAGCGTTTGATTAACGTCCTGACGCTGCGGCCCCATCGGCCGGCCCACCCAGCACCAGACCCGAACCGCCCTTCCCTGCCGCGAATAGTTCATATACCCCGGATCGCTCAGAACATCCCCGGTATCCCCATCGACAATATTGGCGTCACTGTCTTCCGCGTACAGCAGCCACGCCTTGATAAGCTGGCTCTCATTCGAAAGACAGATCGCCGCCGCGGCAAGTCGTTTCGCGCTCCGAAGAGCCGGCATGACCACCGCCAGAAGCAGGGCAATGATCGCGATGACCACAAGCAGCTCAATCAGGGTAAAGGCATGCTGATAATGTGTTTGGCAAAAACGTTTTGGCGGTACCATAAAATCCTCTTTTCTCTCCATCGTGAAAGGGGGTATATCCGTATACCGGAAATTCAGATAATAATACGAAAAGTCCCGCAAATAATATCAGAGGATAAACAAGATAATAAGCAACCCGTTCACAGGATAAAAAAGAGCATCCACTGGAGCCGATGAGAGTCGAACTCACGACCTCTTGCATGCCATGCAAGCGCTCTCCCAACTGAGCTACGGCCCCGCTGAAAAACACTATACCACAACCCCCCGCACCTGACAAGCCCTGATTTTCAAATTCTAAACCGCCCCCGCCAACCCCCTATATTCCCGGCTCCCGATGCCGCCGAAGCCACTCGGCCGCCCACTGACGCGCCTGCTCGGCCGTCTCGATCTCCTCGGCAAGCTGGGCAATATAAAGCTCCCTCGCAAGACGCCCTACCATCGGCCCCGGCACCGCCCCAAGCGAGATCAATTCGTGACCGTCCAGCAGGGGTTTGGGACGCAAATCTTTACCCGCCAGCTCCATGGCCCGTTTCCCAATCGCCCGAACAGACGACTCGCTGTGCCCACCTGCCTGTTGAATCGCCTTCTCAAGCGCAAACAAATCATCCCAATACGGCTCCGAAACCAGCAGTTTCAGCTCCGCCAGAGGCATCTGTGAATCCAGCAAAACCCCCCGTTTTTCCAGGAGAAACCGCAGGTGCCTTTGAGTTAAGTTGCTCAGTCTCAATGACTTAGCCCACTCAAGAGCACGCCCGCTCTCCGCCTTTGCCCAAAACGCCGACGCCGGCAGCGCAAAATCCGTCTTTTCCGGCAAATACCCAAGCGCATCAACCCCGAATTCCGCCTGCCCCCCCTCAAAACCCGGAAATATCGCCTTCGCAAGCCCCGAATCCACCAAAAGCCGCCCGCCCCGCGCTCGGCCGGGATGGCTCAAAATGGCCTCAATCTCCATCGCAATCCGCTCAGCGCTGATCCCGACGATCCGCTCGGCATACTGCCCAACCGCCTCCCACGTCTGCGCCTCAATCGAAAAATCAAGCTGAACGGCAAAACGAACCGCCCGCAGCAAACGAAGATAATCCTCGCCGAAACGCTGCCGCGGATCGCCAATCGTACGCAATATCTTTTTTTCCAGGTCGTCTCGGCCGCCCACAAAATCATGCACCTCCCCGGCAATCGGGTCGTAAAACATCCCGTTAACCGTAAAATCACGACGGGCCGCGTCTTCTTTCGCCGAAACAAACTCCACATGCCCCGGATGCCGCCCGTCCGCATAGCCCCCCTCCGTCCGAAAGGTAGCCACCTCCACCTGACGGCCGTCCAGGATCACCATAATCACCCCGAACTGGGCGCCGATTTTCAAAGTCTTGCCAAACAGCGCAACAATCTGATCGGGCCTCGCGTCCGTCACCACGTCATAATCCTTCGCCGCTCGGCCGAGAAGATGATCGCGCACACACCCCCCCGCAAACAGGGCCTGATAGCCCTCCTTGACAAGCCGCTTGACAATCTTCAGTGCCTGCGCCCGATTCGACATCAACCGTCTCCCAAAACCCGATTCGATCTGTCGCTGCATTATAAGGGATGATCCCGATAACTCAAGCGCTCACAAACAGGAATCACCTGCCCAAATCCTTGCCCAAATCCTCCCCGCAAGATAAAATCCCGGAGATGAAAGCGATGGTCAGGCACAAACACTCAGGCGACATCTTCGCCATCGAGACCGACGACACCGGAAAGGTCATCGGCACCTGCGGCCCCCTCTTCAGCAAGGATTTTGACCCGAAATGGCTCGACTATGACCAGTACTGGAACCGTGAGATTCAGGCCAAACTCGCCGACTTCGTCCCAGTCTCCGAATCCGACTACCTCGAACTCCTCCGCCAAAACGGATTCGTCACCCAATTCAACCAAAAACACCTGTTTTAAACAGATCAGCAAGAAGGCATACTTCTATCAATGGTCCTTCAAGCCAAACCCCGGCGAAAATGAATTTTGAGTGATCCTCTTCAACAGCAATAACCCCCGGCAAGCAAAGCGAAACCCGCCCCCTCGTTGCACAAGCCGTCGTCCTGAACGAAAATCATCTGCGTGCGGTGCTGACCGATTACATTGACAACTATTACAATGTCGCCCGCACCCACATGTCATTGAACAAGGACTCGCCCGTCCATCGGCCGGTTCAGCCCGAGGGTAAAATCATCGGCAAATCCATCCTCGGCGGCCTGCACCACATCTACTCCCGGGTGGCCTGAAATCTATCGGTCTGCAGGAGACTACGAAACCAGTCTGCGCGGAGGGCAAAATTACTGCAAATTTTCCCTCCAGCCCGGGAGGATTTCATTCCCGGTTCCCTCAATCTGAACTTTCAAAAGAACAAATCCGACGCAATCATCCTCGTAAATTACCCACCTCAACCGCCAGATATGTTTTTGCACAGGACACCCGGAAAACTCGGCCATAAGCGTTTTGCCATAACGCTTTTTATGCAGTTTTCAAAGAACTTCAATACGCAAAAAGTTGTTATAGATGCAAAGTAAATATTCGCTCTTCCTTTGTAGGAAGTAAAATTTTAACTTCGCTAGAGTTAATGAAAACTGGTTTGCCCAGAAATTCGTTATTAATTATATCCTCTGGGTCTTTTGGCTCCCAATCTGTTGGCAAATTAATATTTATGTTTAATCGCTGATACTTGCCAGACTTCGCTTCACTCCATATCAAATAACCAGCACAGAATTGTCCACCAGGTGAGGGGATATCAGGTGACTCAGACCACCAACATCCATTGCCAAAAGTCATCGCTAAAAACGTGCCTTCTTCATTAAATACGGGACCTCGAATAAGATTTGAATCTGATATAAAACCTATATTACTAAGCTGCTTTAAATATCCGTCTTCCCATGATACATACTCAGTACCCGCTTCACATTG
>JAHDQI010000424.1 GCA_018433925.1 Phycisphaerae bacterium
ACAACCGGAGGTATTGGGATCTACATCCCCGATTTCCCAATAATATGCGTGTTCGTTCGGATCATAGGTGCCTTGCGGAACAGCGGACGGCAAATTCACCCCAACCGGAAGCCAGTCGATGATCGTAACGTCCTTCAGCGGCAGCCCGAAAGCATTGTCCCAGCAAAGGGTATATTTCAATTCCTGACCTGGAGACCGACAATCGAAAGGATTTACGTCATTGAGATCGTCCTCTTTTCCGAGCGAAGTGCACTGGACCGCCTCGACAATGGCATCTCCAATCTCGGAACTGCCCGACCCTACGCTGCAGAAAAGCATCCCGCCCGTGGCGGTCGTGATTTCACCGGCCTGCTGACGCTCGGGGGGTATATTATTGTTTATCCCATCGTAGGGCTCATTCAGGCCGTGATTACAATCGGTTGAATTGAGTGCGAAAACCAGTATTCCCTGAACCGTTAATGCGTCAATAACCTCATCCAGAGCGGGATAATAACCGTCCGGAGGAGGTCCGCTGGATCCCGGTTCGTCGCCTGCGATGTGACCGGGGGCATCACCGGCCCAGATAATAATCTTTCGAGCGCTGCCGCGGCCGCCAAAGCCAAGGTCCCCGCTTGTTGTAAGCCAGTTGTCGGCGATACTGATCATTGCCTTTAACTGGCTTTCGGGAGTATCCCCGCCGTCGCCTGAGACAAGCCCGTTAATGGCAGACCATGTTTCTTGAGTACTGGAGGTGAATGGCTGAACCAAATTCACTCCGTAAGCCGTATAATTGCCGCCGTCGGTGTAGTTCCTGTAATCGGCCACACTGTACCTAATGACTTGCGGACAGGGTGAATGGGCAAGGGCATTAAGAATGCTGCTAAAGGCCGTTTTTATATTACCGATGCCGCTCATGCTGCCTGTAGTATCGACCAGAAACAGCACATCGGTTGCCGCGAAACTACAGATGCCGGTAACACACAGACACACAAAAACCAGAAAACAGAAATGATGAGAACGCATGAGTTTTCTCCTTTCAAAAATAAGACTTCCGTCTCTTATTTATGTTGCCTCACAGGACCGGCCAAGATAAATTCTATTCCGCACCTGTTATATCCGATAGTCCTGCTCCGCGGCGTGGTTCTCTAATAGATAGCCGATGCAACCCGCCCCTCGGTTGATTGGGAAAAAACATAAATTTTTATTCAAACTGACCATGTTCTGATAATTTTTATGTAACTCTATTTTTAATAGAAAGTTTTATTATTTCCAATCCCCTGGTTTTTGGATACAAATTCGGAAAAAATCTTATTTTTTAATAGGCCGAAGCTACGATCCATCTCCTGTCTCGGTTCAAATAAAAAGACCCGCCTTGTCTTTTTATGCTTAACGATACACCGTTGATTCCCATGTCGTAAACCGCCTGCCGCAG
>JAHDQI010000154.1 GCA_018433925.1 Phycisphaerae bacterium
TAAAAATGTTTCTGCCGGCCGAATGTTGAAACAAGAATCTCATGATTAGAGGAGAGAAGGAGGTGAGGGAGAGGGAGGGCCTGCGGCCAGATAGGAGAGCAGGTGAACAGGGGAGCAGGAGAGCATGGAATTTGGCCGTTTTCATATTGGGGAGAAAAATTGTAAGAAATGGGTTGTTGAAAAGAAAAATGGCGGTAGAATGGAGGCTGCGGGTTTCATGGAGCGTGAAAGGGTGAAGGTGTGAAAGGAGACAGGAGCATGGATCAGGAGAAGAAGGGGCGGGGCAAGAAGGAAAAATATCATCCTTTATAAAACAGGAAAGGTATGGTCATGTTTTTGGTGGATCCGATTTTTGATAAGCGATTTTATTAGTGGTGTTTATGCGAATCATAAAAATAAAAGGAGTTGCTTTGAGTTTTATTCTTTTGGCCGTTTCTGTGCAAGGACGGGTTGTCGTCCATGAAATCAAAGATGTTGGCCAAGACTCAACCTCCAAGAACATCCCCATTGGTTTTTGTCTGGCTGAAGAAGGGCAGGATCTTTACATGCTTACAAAGACCACTCCGTTAGATTCTGAAACGATTGATTGGTTTGGCTCGCTGATCTTGTGGAAAATAGATTGGCAGGGGCGTGTTTTGCGGCAGATCTCTTTGAAAAACGAGGACGGAAGCCCCCTGTCATTCCCGATTCGGGAGTGTGCGATGATATTTATGCCGGAGGGATATTTGCTTGTGACAAGTGTACGGTATAATCTCGAAAAGTTTTGTGAAATCGGGATTGACCTTCCCCTACATTTTCGAACGGATCTGCCTAAGCAAGGGTCGGATAGTCCCAAGGAAATTCAGATTCAACTCTTTGATGAAAAATATACAAATCTGCATTTTCTTGTCAGGCCACCCAAACTTCTATTGTTGGACGATGATCGTCTGATTACCTTCGCCAGCCGTCGCAAGGGTTTTCAAGATGTTTTCTTGCGCCTGAATCGATTTGGAGAATTAATGAACGAAAGGAAACTTAGTCAGGGTTATGAAGTCTGTGATTATGAAAGAGTTTCTTCAAAGAACAAAACGATTGTCATGATCGGCAGAGAACGATTGAGAGGAGAGGAAAGACAATACAAATATTCCGTCACTCTATTGGGAAATGAAGACGGCGGCGTTCTTAAAGAGGATACTTTACCGTATCCAGGAACCGTCTATCACAAGGATATTCCCGAAGATGCCGCCAGGAGGCATCAATCAATTGAAACGACAATGTCTCCAAAGATTTTGTCCCTTAAGGATGGTTCCTGTATCTGTTTTATAAGTTGTTTATCCGTCAAGGGAGTTGATGCGGCGAAGGTATCTATTCTTGCCCGCCGTTATACACAGGAGCTTGATCTGATATGGGAAAAGAATCTTTGCGAATTTGAGATTGTACCGGATGAGACGTCCACCCTGTATATTCATACGTTTGAGGCCGTGTTAGTAGACGAATCACGATTCCTTTTCGTGATCAATCATATGGGCCGTCTTGGTTTTTTAACATTTGATGTTGAGGGAAAGCAGATTGCTTCAGTCTCTTCTGCTGAGGAGAGAAAATTGATCGGTCTGTATGGTCTTTTTCCAGTAGCCAATAAGTCGGCCGTCGTGGTCACTTCCGAAGTGAGAATACCCGAGGTAATCTCCGAGATAAAAAAAATGCCGATCGCAACAAGAATTTATACAATTGAACCGTAAAGAAAATAAAGGGCTCTGTCCTGCTCTGTAGAAAAGCCCTTTAAAAAGAAAAAATAGTATATACCATTCTAAAACATTGGCGAATTAGGCGGGCGAGGGAAGGGGGGTGAGCAGGAGAGCAGGGAAGCAGGAGAGCAGGAGATCGTAAGACCCCACTGGGTTCCGGCCTTACGCCGCCGTTGAGGCGCTGTCGGCATCCGATAAGTTGTGCTCTCCCTTTTCTTGCATTTCCGGCTGGATTTGGTATAGTGCGTTGTGCGTGCGGGGGCGGCGCGGGACTTGAAAACGGGAACAACGGACACGGAATCCGGAGGTTTTATGGCGAAGGTATTGATCATCGGGGCCGGGGGCGTGGGCAACGTCGTGGCCAAAAAGTGCGCGCAGGTGCCGGCGGTTTTTGAGGAGATCGTGCTGGCCAGCCGGACGAAGGAAAAATGCGACAAAATCGCATCCGAAATCGACCGGCCCATTACGACCGAGCGGGTGGATGCCGACAACGCGGGCCAGACGGCGGCGCTGATCGCCCAACACCGGCCGGATTTGGTCCTGAATGTGGCCCTGCCGTACCAGGACCTGCCGATCATGGACGCGTGCCTGGAAACGAAGACCGATTACCTCGATACGGCCAATTATGAGCCGCCGGATGTGGCGAAATTTGAGTATCAATGGCAGTGGGCCTATCACGACCGCTACGCGAAGGCCGGGATCATGGCGCTGCTGGGCAGCGGGTTTGATCCGGGGGTGACCAACGTGTTCTGCGCCTATGCGCAGAAGCATTATTTTGACGAGATTCACACGATTGATATCGTGGACTGCAACGCCGGGGAGCACGGGCATCCGTTTGCCACGAATTTTAACCCGGAGATCAACATTCGCGAGATCACGCAGAAGGGCCGGTACTGGGAGGACGGGCAGTGGGTCGAGATCGAGCCGATGAGCGTCCGCAAAGAGATCGACTACCCGGAGGTCGGGCCGCGGGCGTCGTACCTGCTGTATCATGAGGAGCTTGAGTCGCTGGTCAAACACATCCGGGGGCTGCGTCGCATCCGGTTCTGGATGACCTTCGGGGAGGAGTACCTGACGCATCTTCGGGTGCTGCAGAACGTGGGCATGACGCGGATCGACCCGGTGGAGTACGAGGGTCACAGGATTATCCCGCTTCAGTTTTTGAAGGCGGTGCTTCCGGATCCGGGTTCGCTGGGGGTTACGTACCAGGGCAAGACGAGCATCGGGTGTCTCTTCGAGGGCGTTCGGGACGGCCGGGCCAAACAGATGATGATTTATAACGTGTGCGATCACGCGGCGTGTTTTCGGGAGGTCGGGGCCCAGGCGGTCTCGTATACGACGGGGGTGCCGGCGATGATCGGGGCCAAGATGATGCTGGAGGGCACCTGGCGGGGGGCGGGGGTGTTCAATATGGAGCAGTTTGATCCGGACCCGTTTATGGAGGATCTGAATCGATACGGGCTGCCGTGGCGGATTTTGGAGGGCAAGACGCTGGAGGGCTGAGCGGCGCGGGCGGGGTCAGGCGTGCGGGCCGTACCGGTCGATGTATTTTTTGACGGTTCTTCGGTCGAGGCCGGTGATGCGCGCCAGGCGGCCGTAGTTTCCGTATTGTTGATAAAGGCGGGCGCAGTAGCGGCCGAGAAGCTGCTGTGCGGTCATTTCGGGTTCCTCGGCCGGGGGGGCTGAGCGGCCGGTGTCTTTTTCGTAATCCTGCTTGAGGATGACCCGGCGGATGCACTGGGCCAGCTCGCGCACGTTGCCCGGCCAGGGGTAGTCGGGGCCGAGGCGTTTTTGGATGACTTCGAGTACGCGGCGGACAATCGTTTTTTCGGGTCGGCCGATGATCTGTTTGACGAAATGTCCGGCCAGGGCGGGCAGTTCTTCGGGGCTTTCCTCGATGCGCCGGCGGAGGGAGGGTACGGCGATGCAGTCGGCGCAGAGGCGATAGTAGAAGTCGTCTCGGAATCGGCCGCGGGCGCGGAGTTCGGCTACGGGCTGGTTGGTTGCGCCGATGACCCGGCCGGGAAAGGCCTGCTGTTGGTGGCTGCCGACGGGCCAGAAGGTTCGCTCCTGCAGGACACGCAGGAGCTTGACCTGGCGATGGGGGAGCACTTCGCTGATTTCATCGCGAAA
>JAHDQI010000142.1 GCA_018433925.1 Phycisphaerae bacterium
GATGAAATCCCAACTCAATTAGGAATTTTTAGTACAAACCAGCCGCCGGGCGGCAGTATCTTTTTAGGGTGGAAGTGCAGCATCCCCATGTATGATAATGTGATCAATCAGAGAATTCGCGGGGAATACGGAAAATATAGAAAATCAATGGCGTATTCATGGACAAGAAAAGTAACTTTCGGCTCCGCCCGGGATCATGATTGTGAAGATCCTGCATGGTGCAGCGAAATGAAAGATAATTTGTATATCATCGGAGCAGAGGCTTACTCCTCCCATTGGTGTACGCCGAATATCTCAGAGATGCAAGATTATAGATAGCCCAAATCTTTGAAAGGAGAGATATGAAAACGGTTATACAAATTTGGACCACGGGTTTCCTTGCAATACTTACATTGGCCGGGTGCAGTCAACACACTATTGATACACCGCAGGAGATTCAATTTCAGGAAGTCGGATTACAACGATTCAGAGAAATCCATCCCAAAAACGTAAAAGCCGTCCTGTTAGCAGGTGGAGATATCAGCCCGGAACTATCCCAATGTGAAAGTGAAATCCTGTTCATGGTCGTTGAAAAACGGGATTTCGCCAATCGTATTTCATTACGTAATTTCAGAAGAGATCTTCCCGTGAATCTCATCGAGGACCGTAATTTACTGAACAATTTCGTTTCTTTTCAAGCGTGGGAGAATCCGTTTACTTCCGCGTTTGGGGCTTTCCTGGCTTATATTGTCGAAGAAAACGGACATTTCACTGGATATGCCCTTCCGATTGATGAACGCAACGTCATGATTCAGGGGGTCTACTGGAATTCGGAGGAACTAAAAATTCTTCTTATTGAAACCTTACGCAAACAGGGGGTCCATTGGGAAACCGGCGAATGGTCGGTCGAATACAGGAATATTGACAATTTGTCCGCATTCAGAAAATCCTTCTCTGCCAAATCTCTTCAGGGCATACTGCTTGTCGCCGGCGATATCTTGTCCGATGAACATACCGTCTTGTTCGCTATGGGTCAGGAACGTTTACTAAGCCGAATTCCGATGAAGCATTACGACAGAGAAATCATTGAAAATGATGAATCATTCGAAAAGCTTGCTTCCTTTGAGTTTGAAGAAAACCCGCTCCTGCCGGTGTTCAAAACATCTCTTGTCTATGTAGAGAGAAAAGATAATAAACTGATTGGATCTATCCTTCCTTTTGGTAAACGCGAAGGTGTTATCCATGGAAAATTTTGGCATTCCAGAGAACTTGGAGACCTTATCCATGAGATTAGTCAAAAATACGGATTCCCATTCGATGATTAATTCTCGACACGAGCCGCCAATTTTATAAAAATATCTGGCATTTTTAAGTCCACAATCTGTATTTAAAAACCGTTCCGGATTACGCGGGATTTCCCCGACACTTTCGGTTTTTGTTTGAAAAAAGGATTGAAAACCGCCCATTTTTGGCTTATTCTTATCCTCTTAACAAAAAAGCTCAATTTTAGGAGAACCAGAATCATGGCGAAGATTTATTATGAACAGGACGCCCCTCTTGACGCCCTGAAAGGCAAAAAAGTGGCCGTCATCGGATACGGCAGCCAGGGCCACGCCCACAGCCAGAACCTCCGCGACAGCGGGATCGAGGTCGCCGTGGCCGAGCTCGAGGGCACCGACAACTACAAACTGGCCCGGGAACACGGCTTTACCCCCGGCTCCATCCCCCAGGCCATGGACGGGGCGGCCCTGATCATCATCACCCTGCCTGACGAGGTCCAGGCCAAGGTCTATGAATCGGAAATCGGCCCCAACCTCAAGCCCGGCCAGACCCTCGGCTTCTGCCACGGATTCAACATCCACTTCGGCTACATCACCCCCCCCGCCGAGGTCAACATCGTCATGATCGCCCCCAAGGGCCCCGGGCACCTGGTCCGCAGTGAATACGAAAAAGGCGGCGGCGTGCCCTGCCTGGTCGCTGTCCAGCAGGACGCCGGCGGCGATGCCCTCCAGATCGCGCTGGGCTGGGCCAACGGCATCGGCGGAGCCCGCGCCGGCATCATTGAAACCACCTACAAGGAAGAGACCGAAACCGACCTCTTCGGCGAACAGGTCGTCCTCTGCGGCGGGCTGACAGCCCTGATCAAGGCCGGCTTTGAAACGCTCGTCGAAGCCGGATACCAGCCCGAAATCGCCTACTTCGAATGCATGCACGAGGTCAAGCTCATCGTCGATCTGATGTACCAGGGCGGCATGAGCTACATGCGGTACAGCATCTCCAACACCGCCGAATACGGCGACCTGTCCCGCGGCCCGCGCATCATCACCGAGCAGACCAAGGCCGAGATGAAAAAAATTCTCGGCGAGATCACCTCCGGCAGTTTTGCCAAAGAATGGGTCGGCGAGTACCAGGGCGGACTCAAGAAGTTCAACGAGCTCTACCAGAAAGACTACAACAGCCAGCTCGAACAGGTCGGACGCAAACTGCGGAAGATGATGAAGTGGATCAAGGCCAGGGAAGTTTAAAAAACCAACGGAAAGGGTCCCGACGTGAAAAAGACAGGGCAATTCGTAATCGCGCTGATCATCGGCCTGGCAGGCGGCTGCCAGACCCTGAACGAAGAAAAAGTCGTCTTTGAAAAATATTATGAGACGACACTGGGCTACAGCACCTCAGCCGATGTGCTCGAGTCGCTGCATAAT
The DNA here is from genome assembly GCA_018433925.1 of Phycisphaerae bacterium. Classification (GTDB taxonomy): domain Bacteria; phylum Planctomycetota; class Phycisphaerae; order Sedimentisphaerales; family Anaerohalosphaeraceae; genus JAHDQI01. The sequence continues at coordinate 2,682 of JAHDQI010000142.1, forward strand.
CCCCTCGATGAGTACCTCAGCCAGGGCGACCGCGTGGCCGCAACCTGGAACGAAGCCGACGACGGCCAGACCCACTGGTTCAACATGGTGGCCTTCGACGAAGAGGCCCTCACGGCCGTGCGAAAATACGGCTTCTCCCTCGTGGAACAGCGGCTGGGACCCAACGCCCCGCCGAAGCCGAAAATGCGGCTGGACGGTGAACTGATCGCCGCAAGCGAGCTCCTCGACGCGGTCTATCCCACGCAGAACGCGCGATTTATCGCCGTCCTCGGCGCGGTCAAGACGCATTTTGCCCAGGATGCCCTCGAGGTCGTCGCCGACAGCCAGATTCTCCAAAGCTCCACCCTGATGGTCAACCAGGCCCTCAACGCCGCCCTTGTCAAGCTGCAGAACAACCCCGCGATGGCCGCCCGCCTGCCGTGGCTGGAGGGGCTGGAGTTCGACCACCCCACCCTCGGCCAGAGCCGCATCCGCATGCTGATTCTCGGCAACACGGTCAAGGTCAAGATCAAGGCCTCCCCCGCCTGGTTCAGGAACACTCCCTTCGAGCAGCACCCCGACGTAAAATATATGTAATGCCGATACCTTTCCCGAAAATACCCAAAGCCGGCCCCATGCCGGCTTTTTTTATACCCTTTTCCCCCTGCCACGAACCGGCGGGCCGCGCAGGGACCTGGACTTACGACAATGCGTACTCCTTACTCCGTTCCATACAGCCACCATTCGGCGAAAATGGAAAGGTCGGCCAGATTCACCATGCCGTCATGATTGGTATCCGCGCTCGGGCTGAAACCCAGCACATACATCCGGCCGGTCGAAGAGCTTTTGGTGCTGGCCCCCACGAAGGCGAAATAGGAATTGTCGGTTGTACGCATGGCGACGGAGTGACCATAGCGGTCGTTGTCGGCCCCATCGGAAGCGGTCATCTTCTGCTGATGAACCCAGGCGGTCCCATTGTATTTAAATAGGTATGATGCGCCCCGGGCAATCTCTTTCTGCTCGGCCCCGACGACGGCATACCCGTCTCCGATGGAAACGGAGATGCCGAACCGGTCGATGGCGGACGGATCCGGAATGGTCAGCTTCTGCCGCTCGGTCCAGGTGGTGCCCTCGCGCTGGAAGAGATACGCAGACTCCCCCGCCCCCGCGAGTACCGTATCGCCGCAGATCGAGACGGATCGGCCTAAGTTACCCCCTGCGGCGCCATCCGAGGCGATCCGTTTCTGCTCCAGGGTCCAGATGACTCCCTCCCGCTTGTATATATATACGGCCCCGGCCGCCGTTCCGTTGCTGTTGCTGTTGGTTCGTGAGCCCACGACAGCGGTATCGCCGCTGATCGCGACGGCGTAGCCGAAATTGCCGCCGGCGTCGGCCGGGATCAGTTTCTGCTGCAGGGTCCAGCTTGCCCCATCGCGTTTGTACAGGTACGCCGACCCTTTTACATTGTTGTCCGGCGCCCCGACGAGGGCGTAGTCGCCGTCAATCGCCACCGACCAGCCGAACTGGTCATCATCGGCACCCTGGGCATCGAACAGCTTTTGCGCCTGGCTCCAGGTAGCCCCCTCGCGCTGGAACAGATAGGCCGTGCCGGCATAGTCTTTCTCGTCAATCTCGCCCGGCGTGCCGATGAGGGCGGTATCGCCACTGATCGCGACGGCGACGCCGAAATGATCGCCCCATGCGCCGTCAGAAGCCGTCAGTTTTTGTCCTTCGACCCAGGCGGTCCCATCGCGGTTGAAAAGATAGGCCGCCCCCGCAAACATGGCTCTATCGTCATCTCCCGGCGCTCCGACAATGGCAACATCGCCGCAGGCAGCGACGGAATTGCCGAACGCATCTCCCGGTTCGGTATCCGAGGCCATCTCGCTTTGCCGTTCCACCCAGGAATCAATACTCCCGCGGCAAAAGTTAAAGGAACCCCCCAGAATCACTGCTCCGATTACAATACATTGCCTTTTCATCTTTCCTGCCTCCGATCCTAATGTGAGATTTCCCCCAGCCAATCGGCCTTCATTGTACCCGATTGCCCTTCTCAATGTCAAGATATTTCGAGATGCTTGAGAAAGCAGATGCGTTGTGTTTGGGGCTGCGGCATTCTTTCCATTGCGGCAAGCGGGCTGAATCGAGACAGATTCTCACCCTCTTATTGGCCGTATCTACAGGGCTCAATCGGCCCCTACCGATTGCTTATCCGGCGAAACCGTAGCGAACATGATTTTTTGAGGCGGGGTGGGGTTATTTGGCGTCTTTGACGCAGCGGAAGCCGATGGTGCTGCATCGGTCGAGGCCGGGCCAGGTGAGGATGAATTTGGCGTGATGGGCGGCCGGGCGCGGTCCGCCGTCCATGTACCAGACGCTGCCTTCGGCCGTGTAGAAACTGCCGCCGCGAATCATCACAAATCGGGTGCGGCCGTCCGAATAGACGGGTTGTGTCCATTCCCAGACATTGCCGGCCATGTGATAGCATCCATAGGGGCTTTTTCCCTCCGGCAGGGATTTGGCGGGCCTCGTGCCCCGGCCGTCTGAATTGCACTTGGCCGGGTCAAACTCGTCTCCCCACGGCCATGTCCGGCCGTCGAGTCCCTGGGCGGCACGCTGCCATTCGGGCTCCGTCGGCAGGCGCTTGCCCGCCCATTCAGCATAGGCCCGCGCCTCTTCGAGAGCGACGTAAACGACGGGATGATCGGCCAGTTCCGCAGGCATCTTTCCGTCCGGCCAATGGTTTAGAAACTTTTTCGTATGCCTAGGCCGATAGCCGGTTGCGTTCAGAAAGTCCCGGAATTGTTGATTCGTCACCTCGGCCTCGTCGATAAAAAACGGCCGGACCCGGACCGGGATTGCGTGTTCGATGTCCTGGTGAATGATCTGCGGATACTCGGCGCCGAATTGCAGACCATGCCCGAAATTGTCGGGATTCTCGACCGGTTTGTCCAGATAGCACCCGCACTCTCCCCGCTTGTGTCGAATCCGCATTATAAAATCTCCGCCGGGGACATATACCATTCCTTCGGGAGGATTTTGCCTCGATGCGGCCGGTGTGCGAGCGCCGGTTTCCGTGCAGACGGCCGGCACATAAAGGGGAGCGTCTTCGTCGGAACCCGCGGCATCCGTTTCCCGGATCTGCCGGAGTAAGGAAGAAAATTCCGGTGTTATCGCGGATTGTCGGATCGAAAGGATGCACCCGATCCGATCGATTGAGCCGCGCAGGATTGCGGTCTCTTTCTCTGTTTCCGGATACATGGGATCGGCTGACCACAGATCATAATACGCGTAATCGGTTTGATGCGCAGTCTGAATCAGGGATTTGTTATCGATGCTTTGCTCCTGATTGAGGAATACATAAAGGCATTTTTCTTCATCGCTCCAGCGATTGGCATACAGGCCGGGCCGCAGAACGGGCACAAAAGGATCCCATTGTCCCTTCGCAAACAAGTCCGCAAAATGATGAAGAATCAGGTTGGCTTTTTTCCACTGTTTTTGATCCTTCCGGTTCCACGGATTGGATGCGCCGAAGACATTTTCCCAGACGACGATCCCGCCGGCGTTAAACAACGCGGCGGCGATTTCGTTGGAGCGATCCCGATTCCACCGGCGGATGCCGTAGAGCGGGAATTGGGGATCGATCCATTTGAGCCGCAGGATTCCCGGCTCAGAGGACGTCTGCAGCCATTGTCCCCATGCCCCGTTAATCAGCGGCAGTTGCTCAAGGGCGGGGTGTCCTTCCGTAATCACCTCGAGGCCCGGCCGGACGCGATCGAGCATTCTGCGAAGTTCGGCCGATCCGGCGGACAGGGTATCCAGGAATACTCCATCGGCCCCGGTGCGGGCGACCAGTTCGGCCAGCGTCTCGTAATCGGTTTTGTCTTCTCGCCGGGTGCCGGTATCCCATGGGTTATACGGCAGGATCACGCGGATGTTTTTGGAGCGGCAGAGGGCGATTTTCTCACGAAGGCCCTCTATTCCGCCGGGCAGATCGCGCCAGAAGTCAAACTGGTTGCGCTCATCGGCCCCCAGCCGCGGATAGCCGTGCCAGAGAATCAGCGTATCGAGGGGGCCCAGTCGGCGTTCTTTTTTTTCAAGATAATCCTGAATGTTCCATTGATTGGTGTTCGGGTCGTAGAGATCCCTGTCAAAGAGCATATTCATGCAGCAGGTAAAAGAAGGGCCCGCCGGAGTACGTTTTGCCGGGGAGGGACCGAGTTTTTTGCGGGCTTCCTGCCTGAACCGATGCATGGCTTGCCTGTATGGATTTGCGGGCTGGCCGGAGGCGGGCGGAAACAGAGAATGCGCATTTTGATTGAGCCTGTCGGCTTCCGTAACGGGGGCGGCTGCACAACTGCACAAAATCGCACAAACGGCCCCCTTCAGGCAGGTTCTGTGAGCCATTCTGCGGATCGAATTTGCCTTTATGTGCGGTCCTTTGCACAACATGCCCAAAACTCGTTTGTGCAACTTGTGCACTTTGTTCCATTTATAAAAAAACAATATTGATTTTTCAGGCCATTTTGTATTACTATAATCGATCTCTGTGTAAATACAAAAGAATTTCAGGATGGCTCTCAATGACGATGCTGTTGACCATGAAGGATATTTATAAGTCGTTCGGCCCGGTTCGGGTTCTGGAGGATGTCCGGTTTGATCTTCGGCCTTCGGAGGTGCATATCCTGGCCGGGGAGAACGGGGCGGGCAAGAGTACCCTGATGAAAATTCTGGGAGGGGTGTATCCGGATTACAGCGGCACGATTGAGCTGGGTCAAAAACCCGTGCGATTTAAATCCGTCCAGGATTCGGCCGGCGGCGGCATTTCGATCATCTACCAGGAACTGTCTCTGGTGGGGTCGCTGTCTGTGTATGAAAACATTTTCCTGGGCCGCGAGCGGCACCGCTTTTCCTGGATTGAGCGGACGGGGATGAAAAACGAAGCCCGCCGCCTGCTGGCCGAACTGGGTCTTTGCATGGATGTGGAGACGGCCGTGGAGGACTTGCCTATCGGCCAGCAGCAGATGGTTGAAATTGCCAAGGCCCTTTCGTACCAGGCGCATGTGATCGTGATGGATGAGCCGACCAGCGCCCTGACCGAGCCGGAGGTAAAAAAACTTTTTGAGATTATCGCCCGTCTGAAACAAAAAGGATGCGGCATTGTATATATCTCGCACAAGATGGAGGAGATTTACCAGATTGCTGACCGCATTACGGTGCTGCGAGACGGGCGGTATATCGGGACCGAAACGGCCGAAAATCTTCCGGCTGACAAGCTCATCCACTGGATGGTCGGTCGCCAGCTCAATCAGCAGTTTCCGCGGCACCAGTCCCGTCTCGGCGATGTCCGCCTGGACGTATCGAACCTGACGGTCGCCGGCGAGGCCGGGAACCCCATCCCGCTGGTGGATGGGGTTTCGCTGCACGTTCGCGCCGGGGAAATCGTGGGGCTGGCGGGCCTGCAGGGCTCGGGCAATTCGCAATTGCTGCACGGCCTTTTCGGAACGTTTGGAAAACGGGTCAGCGGATCGTTGAAAATAGACGGCCGACCCGTGCCCATTACCCATCCGGCCGGCTCGATTCAGCGGGGCCTGGCGCTGCTGACCAATGATCGAAAGAGTACCGGGCTGGTGCTCGGCAGAGACATTGTGGAAAACGCCTCCCTGGCCTGCCTGCCGAAGTTTTCGCCGGCCGGCTGGCTTCGTCCCAAGGCGGAAAAACGGGCGGTTTCTCAAACCCTGCAGCAGCTTCGGCTCAAGGCCGAGAGTCTGTCTCAGCCGGTTGAATCGCTCTCCGGCGGCAACCAGCAGAAGGTCGTCCTGGCCAAATGGATCCAGACCGATCCCCGGGTCCTGTTGCTGGATGAACCGACCCGCGGCGTGGATGTGGGCGCCAAACAGGAAATCTATGAGTTGATGAATCAATGGACGCAGGCAGGAATCGCGATCATTCTGATAACCTCTGAGATGCCCGAACTGCTGGCGATGAGCGACCGCATTTTGGTCATGCACCGCGGGCACATCACGGCGGAATTTGAGTCGGGGCAGGCCACGCAGGAAACTATTCTCAGTGCGGCACTTGGCGAAACGACGAAAGGAATGCGCAATACATGGCGGACAAACTGACGCAGAAAAACAGAATGCCGGAGTGGATCACTTCTCCGACCAGCCGCGCCCTGGCGGCGCTGATTGTGGTTTTTGTTCTGGGCCTTCTTTTCCATGCGGAGGGGGCGTTTTACAAATGGGGCACCCACCGGGATATGCTGCGGGCGGTCTCCGTTTACGGCATTCTCGCCTGCGGGATGACGCTGGTGATTATCACCGCCGGGATTGATTTGTCCGTCGGCAGCGTGCTGGCCCTGACGGCGGTGCTGTTTGCCCTGACGACCATTCACTGGCAGTGGCCCTTCTGGCTGGCGATTCTTTTCTGCCTGGCGGTTGGGGGCGTCTGCGGCGGCTTTTCGGGCTACCTGATCGGGCGGTTCAGGATTCAGCCCTTCATCGCGACGCTGGCGATGATGGTCTTCGCGCGCGGCGTGGCCAAGTGGGTCTCCGGCGGCCAGAAGATCTCCACGGCCGTCCAGCAGCCGGACGGAACGTATCAGTATGTCAGCGTTCCGGATATTTTTACCCTCATCAACGCCAAAATTTTCGGCGGCAACCTGACGGTTGTCACCGTAATCCTCCTGGCCTGCATCCTGATTTCCTGGATTCTGCTGACCCGACTTCGTCAGGGCCGGTACATGCTGGCCATCGGCGGCAACGAGCAGGCGGCGGTGCTATCCGGGGTTCCCGTCAATCCGATCAAGATTCTGGCCTACGGCATGGCCGGGCTGTTTTCCGCAGTAGCCGGCATCTGCCAGGCCTCCCAGGAACTCCAGGGCGATCCGGAAGCGGGGGTCGCCTACGAACTGTCGGCCATTGCCATGGTCGTCATCGGCGGAACGTCTCTCCAGGGCGGGCGCGGCAGCCTCTGGCTGACCCTGATCGGTATTTTGACAATTGGCTATCTTGAAAAAATACTGAGTATTAACGCCGTCGGCGAGGACAAACGGCTGATGCTGACCGGCGTGATTATTATTGCGGCCGTGTTATTGCAGAAAAACAAGTAACGAAAGGAACGTGACATGAAAAACGGCATGATCCTGTTGATTGCGGTCTGTTTGGGATTGATTCTGTTTGGCGGCGGCTGCGGCAAAACGGAGTCCCCGGAAGGGGAGCCGGGCGGCCGGACCATCGGCATGAGCCAGTGCAACCTGGGAGAACCCTGGCGGGTCCAGATGAACGCGGATGTCCGGCGGGCCGCCGAGGCGCACCCGAACCTCCGCGTTATTTTCAAGGATGCCCAGAATGATACGCTCAAACAGCAGGCCCAGATGGAGGAATTTATCAGCGCCGGGGTGGATCTGATTATCATTTCCCCCAAGGAAGCGGCTCCGCTGACGCCCGTCGTAGCCCAGGCGTATGCCAAAGGCATCCCCGTCCTCGTGCTGGACCGCCGGGTACTCGGCGACCAGTACACCTGTTTTATCGGCGCCGATAACAAAAAGATCGGCAAGGCCGCGGGCCAATGGATTGTCGATACGCTCGGGGGCCAGGGCAAGGTCGTGGAACTCAAAGGGCTGATGACCTCCACGCCCGGCCAGGATCGGCATACCGGGTTTCGTGAGGGCATTGAAGGCAGCGATCTCGAAATCATCTTCGAAGCGGATATGAAATGGCTGGAGCCCAACGCGCGAAAGGAAATGGAATCGGCGCTGGCCCGTTTTCCGCAGATCGACCTGGTTTATGCCCACAATGACCCCGGCGCCCACGGCGCCTATCTGGCAGCTAAGGCGGCCGGGCGGGAACAGGATATTTTGTTTGTCGGAATTGACGGCCTCCCGCAGGAAGGGCAGGCCTATGTCAGCCAGGGCGTTCTGGCGGCCAGTTTTGAATACCCCACCGGCGGGAAGGAAGCCATTGAAACCGCGCTGAAAATCCTTGCGGGGCAACCCGTTGAAAAGGAAATTACCCTTACTTCCCGGGTTTTTACCCAGGATACGATTGATCAGGGCGGTCAGCGGCTTACTGAGTAAGGTCCGCCGCAAGACACAGAAAGAATCACGAGAAGATTGACGGAAAGGAAAAACCCATGAGCAAGATTGTTGACTTGTATATCCCGCTGGATGCGAGAGAGGCCCCGAACCGGGAAGTCATGGCGGTCGCCAAGCCGCAGATTGAACAAATCAAGAAAGTCATTGAAGGGCTGGGCTGGCAGCCCCATGTGCTGAATCCCGACAAGCCCGTCTCCAGCGTGGCCGAAGGACTGGAAGTGATCCGGAAGGCCAAGGGAGACCGATTTATCAATTTCCTGCCCGGCTGGGCCTATCCCGATTTTACGGTCAGTCCCATGTGGCAGCTTCCCCAAGAGACCCCCAAACTGCTGCTGGGCAGCTCGATTCCGGATTTTCCCGGTGCGGTGGGCCTGCTGGCGGCCGCGGCGGGCACTGAACATGTCGGCATCCGCACCAGCCGTCTGTTTGTGGAGAACTTTGAGGATGCCGATTCCTACCGCGATGCCCTCAAGGCCTTTTTGAATGAAGGCCGCTATGAATTTGACTATCCGAAAACCATCGATGTGCAGGTGACCGAAGTCCATCGCGAAAAGGCCCGTGAAGTCAAACAGAAATTGGCCGGTATGGTCTATGGAACGGTCGGCCCACGTTCGATGGAAATGTGGAACAAGATTTCGGAGGCGGACTTTTTGCGGTATTTCGGCATCGCCAAGCTGGGCTTTGACGGCTTGCGCCTGGCCAAGATGGCCGAACGCATCCCGGAGGACCGGGCCCAAAAGGCCTTTGATTTTCTTGTGAAGAATAAAATGCGGCTGGATATGGGTACTGATCCGGCCACGGAACTGACGAAGGACATGGTTCTGTTCCAGATGAAGGTTTATTGCGCCATGCTGGATCTTAAAAAGCAGTTCGGTCTGGATTTCGCGGGGGTGCAGGATCAACTGGATTGGATCGAGCACTATCCGGCCACAGACCTGACCGTCGGCCTGCTGAATAACCGGCTGCGTCCGGAAGGCGACGGCGGCACCTTTGTCACGGCCACGGAGGCCGACGACGGGGCGGCCCTGACCATGCAGACCCTGAAACTGCTGACCGGCGGCGAGCCGGCCGGATTTAACGACCTTCGCTACTGGCAGGCCGACAAAATGCTCTACTGGTTTGTCAATTCGGGGGCCCTGGCGCCGTATTTTGCCGGCGGCCGGGACGATTCCCTCGAAGGGGCCTGGTCCGAACGACAGACGCCCATGTATTTCAAGGCCGGCGGCGGCACCTGTTCCGTGGTGGTTCGCAAGCCCGGTCCGGTTACCTGGGCCCGTTTCAGTTACCGGGATCACCAGCTTTACCTGTGCGCCGGCCGCGGCAAGACCGATATTCCCGACGAGCAGGAGTGGCTCCGTCGCACCGAGCGCTGCAGCCGCGACTGGCCCCAGTGGTATCTCAAACTGTGCGGCCGGATTGAAATGAAGGTCAATACCAACCATCCCATGACGGTCTTTGGCGATTACCTGGCGGACCTGAAGGCCCTGGCCGAGGCCCTTGATATCCCCTTTGAATGCTATGATTTCATGACGCCTGAGGAGCTGGACTGACCGGAAAGACGGCGAATTTTCAAAAAGCAGCCCTTGATGAGGGCCGTCAGGCGGGATATAATGAAGGGGATTGGTAACCATGTTGTTTCGATACAGGAGATTAAAGAATGGCGGATTTAAAGGCGTTAGCGAATGCGGTCATTAAGGGCGATCAGGCGGAAGCGGTCCGGCTGACTCAGCAGGCCCTCGATGAGAGTACGGCTCCCAAACAGGTTCTCGATGAAGGATTGATCGCCGGCATGAATGTGGTGGGTATCCGGTTCAAGGCCAACGAGGTCTACATCCCGGAGGTGCTGATTTCTGCCCGGGCCATGAAGATGGCGATGGAGATTCTCGAACCCGAACTGATTGCCGCCGGGGTGGATCCCATTGGCAAAGCCCTCATCGGCACCGTTCAGGGGGATCTTCATGATATCGGAAAAAACCTGGTTGTGATGATGCTCAAGGGAGCGGGCTTTAATGTGGAAGACGCCGGGGTGGATGTCTCGCCGGATGCGTTTGTGGAAAAAATCAAGTCAGGCAACGTGCAGATCGTGGGCCTGTCCGCATTGCTGACGACGACCATGCCCGCCATGGACAAGACCATTCAGATGATTCGCGAGTCCGGACTGTCCTGCAAGGTGATGATCGGCGGCGCTCCGGTCACGCAGAATTATGCCGACAAGATCGGGGCCGACGGCTATGCCCCGGATGCCGCCTCGGCGGTGGATGTCGCCAAGGGCTTTTTGAATTAACAGACGCCTTTTGTACTCTGTGAAAGCAGGGAATCGATTTTTAGAAGCCGACCGGTTTTTCCGGTCGGTTTTTTTATGTCTTTCTGCCGCGAGAACATTTCCTTCTGCCGATAACGAAATGGCTGTTTTTCCGCTTGAGGGCCCGTTGAAAACCGTCTTGCGGCCGGTGCGGCGGGCGGGTAGAATAAACGGCGTCAACCATCCATAGAACAAGACAGGAAAGGGATGTCATGGCCTCACCGGAAACCCTCTGGCACGCACTCGAAGCGGACGCATCAGTCCAAAAACTGGACAGTGAAGAAAACGGCCTGCCCGCCGATCAGGCAAAGCAGCGTCTGGATCGGCAGGGTCCTAATACGCTCAGCGCCGAGGAGGGTGTCGGCCCCGCTGCGCTGCTGATCCGCCAGGTGCACAATCCCCTGATCTATTTGCTGGTTGGCGCCGCGGTTCTCTCCCTGGCGGCGGGCAAACCCATTGATGCCTGGGTCATCCTCGGCGTTATTGTATTGAACAGTCTGCTCGGTTTTTTTCAGGAATGGCGTGCCGAGGGAGCGCTGGCGGCGCTTCGGCAGATGGCCGCTCTTCATGCCCGGGTGCTGCGCGGCGGAAAGCCGGAAGAGATCGAGGCCGCCGCGGTTGTCCGCGGCGACATCCTGCTGCTTGAAACAGGCGACCGGGTGGCCGCGGATGCCCGGCTGCTCAGCGCCGAGGAGCTTCAGATTGATGAATCGGCCCTTACGGGCGAGTCCGAGCCGGTCCGAAAGCAGACCGAGCCGGTGGAGGCCGACGCGGCCGTGGCGGACCGAAACAATATGGTCTGGATGTCCTCCAACGTAACCGGCGGACGCGGGCGGGCAGTTGTGGTCCATACGGGGATGCAGACCCAGATGGGGCAGATCGCCGGCCAGGTTCGCACTACAGTTCGCGAAAAAACCCCGCTCCAGAAACGGATGCATACCCTCAGTCTGGTGCTGGGCGGGGCAGGAATCGGGCTGGCCGCGGTCGTGCTGGGCCTGGAAATGCTGCGGGGATATCAATTTGTGGAGGCCGTCATGTTCGCGGTGGCCATCGCCGTTTCCGCCATTCCCGAAGGATTGCCGGCCGTCATCAGCGTTACGCTGGCCCTGGGCGTGCGCCGAATGGCCGACCGCCACGCCATCATCCGCCATATGCCCGCCGTCGAAACCCTCGGCTCAATTACTGTCATCTGCACGGACAAAACCGGAACGCTTACGAAAAATCAGATGACCGTCCGAAAACTGTGGGCCGGCGGACAGACCTATGAGGTAACCGGCCAGGGATATCCGCCGGAAGGCGTTTTGCAGTCGTCGGATGGCCGGACGCCCGATCCGCTGCCCCGGTCGCTGGATACGCTTCTTCGGATCGGCGCCCTAAACAACAATGCCCGGCTGATTCAACAGGAAAACAAGTGGCAGGCCGAGGGCAATCCGAGCGAGGCGGCACTGCTGACGGCGGCCGGCAAGGCGGGACTTGATCTGCAGAAGATACAGGAGGAAAACAAGCGGCTGCATGAAGTCCCCTTTTCGAGCGACCGAAAATACATGGCCACGCTGCATCCGCAAACGGATTCGGATCACTCGGAAGCGTTTGTCAAAGGCGCTCCCGATCGGCTGCTGACTTTTTGCTCGCATATTCTGATGGATGGTCAATCCGTGCCGCTCGAGGACACGCACAAACAGGCCGTTGAAAACGCGATCGACGAATTCGCCTCACAAGCCCTTCGCGTTATGGCGGGCGCCTTTCGACGGTTTCCTTCAGGCAAAGATAAAATCGCTCCCGATGACGTCGAAAGCGGGTTGACGCTGGCCGGACTGTGGGCCCTGATTGATCCTCCGCGGGAAGAAAGCGCCCGGGCCGTCCGCGACGCCAAAGAGGCGGGCATTCGCCCTGTGATGATTACCGGCGACCATGCGGCTACGGCGACCGCCATTGCCCGGCAGGTCGGGATTGCCGGGGAGGGTCCGACCCTGACCGGCAGGGATATCGATGCGATGGACAAGCCTGCCCTGGCCGAGGCCGCCCTGCGTTCGGGTGTTTTTGCGCGTGTCTCGCCGGCCCATAAGCTCAAGATCATGGAAGCGCTGCGCGAGCAGGGACAGGTCGTTGCGATGACCGGAGACGGCGTTAACGACGCCCCGGCGCTGAAAGGGGCCGATATCGGTGTGGCGATGGGACTGGGCGGCACCGAGGTGGCCAGGGAAGCGGCCGATATGATTTTGACCGATGACAATTTTGCCACGATTGTTCACGCCGTGGAGGAAGGCCGCGTTATTTTCAGCAACCTGCGCCGGGTCGTGTATTTTCTCGTGGCCACAAACCTCGGCGAAGTGCTGACGATGATCGCGGCGCTGCTGATTGGGATGGACCTGCCGCTGACGGCGGTGATGATCCTGTGGATCAACCTGGTCACCGACGGGGCCTGCACGATCCCGCTGGGTGTGGAGCCAAAGCACTGGGATGTACTCAACCTGCCGCCGCGTGATCCAAAGGAATCTATCCTCAATCGTTCCCTGATCCTTCGGATGGCGCTGCTGACCCCGCTGATGGCGGCCGGCACGCTGCTGATGTTTCACTGGGCCCGTCCGGGCGGGCTGGACCATGCCCGTACCGTTGCCTTTACCACGCTGGCGGCGTTCCAGTGGTTTCAGGCCTTCAATGCGAGAAGTCATTACCAGTCGGTTTTTTCCATCGGTCTTTTCAGCAACCGGTGGCTCCTTGGCGGGGTGGGACTGGCGATTCTCCTGCAGATTGCGGTCATCCATACATCGATCGGCCGGACGCTTTTTGGCACCGTCTCCTTATCGGCGGCCGACTGGCTCTGGATTGTCCTGGTTTCCGGCTCGATCTGGGTTGTCGATGAGGGGATGAAGCGGCTGGGGATACTCGGACGGCCGCCGCGAAAATCCGACTGATCTGTTTGCCCGGCGGCACGATTCCATCGGCCGAATCGTGCAGGACGATCCTTGCCGGAATCCCGCGAGCGTGTATAATGGCTCGGACAATTAACGGTTGATGACTTGAAAAATATCAGCCCGTTTGAACAGGAGTGATTCATTGAAATACGATTCCTCTATCGAGACAGACGGCCGCCGGCGGCTCCGGCGGGCCGGCGTGATTTTCGTGGCCTGTGTGTGCGGCTGGTTCGTGATGCAGTTGGAGATTCTCGGCGTGCGGATGCTGGCCCCGCACTTCGGCAGCGCGGTTTATGTCGTCACCGGCAGCGTCATCGGCACGTTTCTGCTCAGCTTGTCGGTTGGGTATATGCTCGGCGGCTGGAGGTCGGCGCAGCGGCAAAGCCGGCGAAATCTCGGCCTGAACATTGCGGCGGCGGGCCTGTGGATGGGGTTGCTGCCCTGGATGACCGAACCTGTATGCGACCGGGTCTTCGACCTGGGGCTCGACGAAAAATGGGGATCGCTCCTGGCGGCGCTGATTCTGTTTGCTGTCCCGACGGTGCTGCTGGGCACCGTTTCGCCCACCGTGGTCCGTTGGCTGACCACCTGTTCGGCTGATTCGGGATGGAATGCCGGGATGGTACTGGCGGCTTCCACGGTGGCCAGCTTTGCCGGCTGCGTGGTGACGGCGTTTTACCTGATCCTGTATTCCATGCGGCTGACGCTGTGGGTCTCCGGCGGAGCGCTGATGCTGCTGGGGGCCGGGCTGGCACTTTTGCCGAGTGTATGGAGAAAACAGGATGCCTAAGAAAATAATGATTTGGGCTGTGTGTGTGTCTGCTTTTCCGCTGGTGTCTTTACGGGCGGAACCGGAGGACTGGGGCCGGCTGATTCATCGCAAAGATTCACTCTACAACACCATTTTTGTTTATCAGCGAGGGCCGATTGTCACGCTGCGTTTCGGCAGACGAGGCGGGGTGCCGATCCAGAGCCAGGTCCATCTCGATGAGTTGCATCGGCACATGCTCGACTATACCAAGATGACCTTTTGCGGCCTGCTGTATCAGCCGCGGCCGCAGCGGATGCTTGTGCTCGGCCTGGGCGGCGGGGTGATCCCGCGGCAGATGCGGGACTTCTTCCCGGAAGCCCAAATTGATGTCGTGGAAATTGACGAGGCGATTGTGCCGATTGCCAAACGCTACTTTGCCTTTGCGGACGATGAAACACTCAAAGTCCACATTGAGGACGGCCGGGTGTTCATCAAAAAACAGCTTCGTCTCGAAAAACCGCCGCAGTATGACTTCATTGTGCTGGATGCATTTAACGGTGATTATATCCCGTTTCACCTGATGACGCGGGAGTTTTTGCGGGAAGTCCGCGGGGTGCTGGCCGAAGGCGGGGTGGTCGTGGCCAATGTGTTTTACACGAATCGGCTCTTTGATGCGGAACTGGCGACGTTTCTGGATGTATTCGGGCCATGTCATGTTTATATGAGCCGGGACAGCGGCAACGCGATGCTGGTCTCACAGGCCGAGGATGAACCCATGCCGGAGGTGGAGGCGCTGATCGAACGGGCCCGCGATTTGCAGGAAACGCACCGGTTTTCTTTCAATCTGATTACGGTGGCCAAATGCATCCGTCCCACTCTCCGGCCCGAGAAGAACGCCAACGTGCTTACGGATGACCGGGCGCCGGTCAACTACCTACGCCAACAGGAGAGGAACGTTGATTGACCCGAATAAATATTTTGAGGAGATATGATGGAATGGGAGGAAGATAGCTCCTATGCGGACAGTTTGATTATTGTGTTGCCGAAGGAAAAGGATAAGCGTCTGCCGCGTTTCCGCTGCGTTCCCATCCAAATCGGAACAATAAAAAAGGAGCATGAGGGATGACTGAGCAATCAACACAGATTGCCTTATTTAAAGGCAGGGAAATTCGCAAAAGAATCCATGATAACGAATGGTGGTTTTCGGTTGAAGATGTCGTTTTGGCCTTAACGGATTCAAAAGACCCTAAACAATACATCAACAAACTGCGTAGACGTGACCCCCAGCTTTCAGAAGGGTGGGTACAATTTGTACATACCCTTCCGCTGGAGACCGCCGGAGGTTCCCAAAAGGTCAATTGTGCTAATACAGAAGGGATTTTTCGGATTATTCAGTCCATCCCCTCACCCAAGGCCGAACCGTTCAAGCGATGGCTGGCGAAAGTGGGGTATGAACGGATTCAGGAAATTGAAGATCCGGAACTGGCCGCAAAGCGGACACGAGCGATCTACAAAGCAAAGGGATATCCGGATGAGTGGAAGGATCGACATGTCGGCTGTGATCGAGAGTACGCGATTTTGACAGCCGAGATATCCAAAGCGGCTTTCGGGCTTACCCCGTCGGAGTACAAAGAACTGAAGGGGCTCAGTCGGGAGAACCTGAGGGACCACATGAATGATCTGGAACTGATTTTCTCTATGCTGGGCGAGGCGGCCACAACAGAAATTACACGCAATCAAGATGCACAGGGATTTGATGAAAATAAACAGGCCGCGGTCGAAGGGGGGTCAGTCGCCGGTACGGCCCGCAGGCAGCTTGAGTCCAAGACAGGGAAAAAGGTGGTTTCCAAAAATAATTATCTCCCCCAAAGTCCAAAGAAAAAACGACTGAGATAAACCACCGGAACTATTCGACTGCCGGATCATCGAAACCGCGAATTGTTCCTGTGGTGGGACTGAAGAGAGCTTTCGATTGATTCGCAACGCCGGGTCGGGTATAGTGGGGGGATGAAAGCGACTGACAAACGAACGATTCTGATTACCTGCGGGCGAGGGTTGTCCGATCTGCTGCGGCAGGAGATCGAGGCCCTCGGTTTCGCGGTGGATTCTGCGCACGAAACGGGGGTGGAAATCACCGGCGATCTGACGGATGCCATGCGGCTGAACCTGCACCTGCGGACGGCCTTTAACGTGCTGGTCCTGCTGGCCCGGTTCGAGTGCCGCGGACCCGACCCCCTGTATATCCAGGTCGGCCGGATCCCGTGGGAGGACATTCTGCCGACGGATGGGTATGTCTGCGTGGTCGGCCGGATCGATACCCCAACCATCAAAAATACGATGTACGCCAACCTGAAGATCAAAGATGCCATTGCCGACCGGATGGTGCAGAAAACCGGTTGCCGGCCGGACTCAGGCAAGGACCGCAACCGGGCGGTCGTGCAGGCCTATTGGAAAGGCGATCAGTGCTGGATTTACCTGAATACCTCCGGCCGAAAAATCTCCGACCGGCAGTATCGTCGGATTCCCTGCCAGGCGCCGCTGCGGGAGTCGCTGGCGGCCGCCATTATCCTGACGGCCGGCTACGACGGCAGCGAGACGCTGGTCTGTCCCATGTGCGGCAGCGGAACGCTGCCCATCGAAGCGGCCCTGATCGCGTCCCGCCGTGTGCCGGGCCTTTTGCGGACCAATTTTGCCTTTATGCACACAACACTCTATGACGAGGCCGCCTGGCAGCGGATGCGGGCCGAAGCGCTCAGGCAAAGCAAAAAACGCGGCGGCAAGGCGGGCTTCAGGCCCGCCCGGATCCTTGCCACGGATATCGATGCTTCGGTGGTGGCCGCCGCCCAGCGAAATGCGCAGACCGCCGGCGTCGATCACCTGATCGAGTTTGGTGTATGCGATTTTGCCGACACGGAGATCCCGGAAGGCAAAGGGATCGTTGTGATGAATCCCGAATACGGCATACGGCTGGGGGAAATTGACGCCCTCAAGCAAACGTACCAGCGCATCGGCGATTTTTTAAAACAAAAATGCGCCGGGTATACGGCCTTCATTTTTACGGGCAACCCCGAACTGTCCAAAAAGATCGGCCTGCGAACCAGCCGGCGGATTCCGTTTTTTAACGGAGACATCGAATGCCGCCTGCTCAAATATGAACTCTACAGCGGCACGCGCAAACACTACGCCGACAGATCGAATGCCCCGACAGATCCGCCGGATCGTTAAGGGATCCTGACGAACTCTTTTCGCAGGGCCTCGACGTCAAGCGTTTCGAGGAATTTGGGCAGGCCGGACCAGAACTTATGATATCCGAACGGACCTTTTGTCATTTCCTCGATGGCTCGCTCTTTGCTCCAGCCCTCCACCACCATTCGCCAGGCGGCGATCAGAGTGCCGGTGCGGTCGGCCCCGTGCCGGCAGTGCAGCAAGACCGGCTGATAGGCCGGGTCAGTGGCTATGCGCAGAAACTCGCGAACCTGTTTTCCTTTCGGATCCCAGGGAGCCATTGAGATGCTGATGTATGCAAGAGACGTCCCTTCCAGTTCCTTTTCGTCGGAATGGAACATCCGCAGGTCGATAACCGTCCGGATGCCAAGCCGCTCCAGATACGGAAAACATTCCTTCTCCGGCTGAGCGCTGCGGTAAAGAACTTCCGAAACCCTGTAAAGATTGGGACAGCCGGCCTGCACAACCGGCCGGGCGGGGGTCAGGGAAGCGCCCCCGGCCGTCGCCGGGCCGCGGACCTCAGAGGTGCAGCCGGATCCAAGTATAATGCCGACAAACAAGAATGGAATGCTGTTTTTTAATCTCTTCATTTCTAATCTGTTTTGTTTACAGTTCAATTGTCCCTTGCGTAAACGCCCCCCTGCCTGTAGTATAACGGCCGGCGGTTTCCAATGTCGAATGAAAAGCATCCGGATTTTGCGTGAGAACAGACAAGGCAAAACTTTTTTTGCATGGCCTCCTTGAGGTTTGGCGATCTATCACAGCGATTGTCCGCTGGACAGCCGTCGCCGTATTTTCCGTGCTGTTTCTTGCCGGTCTCCTGCTGCGGCTGCCATGGAAGATCCTGTTTTTGCTGACAGTCATTCCGGTGGTGGGTCTTTTCGTCCCGCGAGAAAGACAAAAATGGGTCTGGGGTGCTTTCACACTCGTTGCGGCCGGGGTCTATTTGTGGATTTTTTTCCTGCCCGCCCATGAGGAGTCCGGCTGGAGCACCTACCAATACATCGAAGAGCCGAGCCCCGAGTTTCTGACCAATCCTGAAAACGCGGCCGTGCATTATGTTGATTTTTTTCAACAATATGAAGAAGAGGTCTTTTCCTATCCCTATTCCACCTCTGAAGATCAGGCAACGTATGAAGGTCCCTGGGATGCCCGGCAGTTTCCGGATCTGAGCGACTGGATGGATCGCAGGAAACCGGCCCTCGAAACCCTGATCGGCATCTCCCGAATGCCGCTGTGCCGGTTTGAGGCCCCCATCACGCTGCGAAGCTATCAGCGTTTGCAGCTTCGGATCAAACTGATGAAGGCCTGGGCCAGCGTACTGATCCGGTCGGCCCATCGAGACCTGGCTGCCGGCGACTCTGCGGCAGCCCTCGAAAAGCAGTTGACGATCTGGGCGATGGCCCGCCATCTGTACATGCAGGGAACCCTGCTGGACCAGGCCACGGCATTCCATCTCCAGCGAAGCGGCTGCCGTGTCCTCCATTCCTTTATCATCCGCCAGGATCCGCCCGATTCCATGCTCGAGGAAATCCTGTCTCGATCTGAACAGTTGGATTCAAACTGGCCGGAAAACTGGCCGCGGATCCTCCGCCGTGAAAAACGGCTGGCCGGTAATTTCGCGGGCCTGTTTTACCAGGTCCATGAACAGGGCCAATCGCGCATCTCACGCGATCTGGGACAGGGCTTGCATGAGGCCCTCGGCCATCCGCCGTATCGGTTTCTGCGGAGAAGGGAACTTTCACGCCTGCTGGCGCTGTCCATGTGGCTGTCGCTGCCGGCTTCGCCCGAGGGCATCGAAAGCATGATTGAAAGGCGTTTTGACCGATATGCGCAGATCGCCGAAGCGGGAAAAGACCTGGAGTTTGTGGATACCTGGCCGATCTGGATGAGAGGCCTGAATTATCGATCGGTGATCGACTGGTACGCCAAACAGCAGGTCAGTTTCTACTATCCGCTGCGGCAAAAAAATATCCAGTACGAGGCGCTGGAACGGGTGACCCGGCTTCTGGTCGAACTCAAACGCTATCAGCAGAGCCGGGGCACCTGGCCGCGGCAACTGGAAGACCTGCTCGGCGGTACCCTGACGGGGGGACGCCTCTTTGATCCGGTCAGCGAGCGGGTATTTCGATATGAACGAACAGGCGATGCGTTTCGGCTTTATAGTCTCGGCAGCAACCAGCGGGATGACGGCGGCGTCAATAACGGGGAAGACAAGGGCGACCGGCTCTATTGGCCGATGACTGCATGGCAAGAGGAATCAGAAGCAATCGAAAGCCGGGTTCCTATTGAAATCGACGATTTAGATAAGCATGAGCGGGCTTTTTGAAGCAGGATTTTGGGCTTCTTCAAAGAGGACGGTCAGCCGCGTTAAAGGGGTCCCTGCTGTACCACTGGATTTCCTTTCCGGTTTCATCCTGAATGTCAAGACGGTCTTTGGTTTCCTGGCGAAAGGCCGAAATCCAGCCGTAGGACGGCCAGGTTTTCGCCTCCTTGTCGGCTTTTGGAATCAGATACAGTTTGTTATTATGAGAAATCAGAATCCTCCCGCTTCGGGCGTCTCCGGATAGATTCTGTCCCCGACTGAACACGGGATGTTCTGTTAATCCTCCAAAGCCGAGTCCTCCTCCTGATAAAGAGGCGGCGGCATAGGAAAAGTCGTATCGCCAGATTTCACCAGTGCGTAAATTGGATAAAAAAAGTTCATACTGACGAGTACCGGCTTTGCTAATCCAAAGAATCTGTTCGGGAGTCAGGTCAATCAGTTCCCAAAAGGAAGACGGCAGCGTCATTCGCTCGAGGGTTTTTTCATCGATGGAAAATCTGAAGATTTCACCAAAACCCACACAGTTATAATCGCTTCGATAGAAATAGACAAAACGCTCATCCAGACAGACATGCGTAAAGTATTCAAGCCGATCTTTCGTCCGGAATGTGAAGTCATGTTTGCCTGTCTGTTTATTGTAGAGCCGGAGGGTATGATCTGCGGAGTACAGGATATAATTTCCTTTCCAGTCCCCATCGCAAAACCGGTCTGCGTTTGGTGGTGCGAGAACTTCTGCATGAACCGGATCCGCTTCTGTACCGTTCCATGGGATTATCGAAACACCCCAACGGGTCTGATTTCTGTCGGCATACAAGCAAATCAATCCTTCCGTGAAGATTCGGACCGGCGTATGTTCTCCTTTGCCCATTACTATTACTGTCTCTGTATTTCCCATTCCGTGAGGATTCCGCGGCCTCTCTTGGCGGGGATAAAGAAAGACGGGCGGCCGGGGTTTTCTTGGGTAAAGAATCTGCTGAAAAGCACCGCGATAATCGGACGCGACGATCCCCTTTTCTCCAAGGACAAATTGATCTCCCCAGGGTCTGGATTCATCCGGCTTCAGGAGGGTTTCTATTGCATCCGTACCAAGCTGTTTTCGATAAAGGCCGACAAAAGAAGAGGGGGCCCGATTCATGGCTGTCGCCGGATCGCCCCGATTTTCCATCCAGGCGATCCAACCGTCCTGAATACCGATCGAGACAATGATCCCATCCTGTGACTCGGCGATTGGCTCCCAGGAAGGAGGAACGGTAAATTCCCGTGCATACGAGGAGATCAACGGAAAGAAAAGCAGCAAAAATAAGCGGCTGCAAACTGTTTGTTTCATCCTTTTTCTCCTTTGCCGTATTTCTTCGGGCCTTCTATTGATTGTACTTGCCAATCGACCGGATTTCATGTAAATAATTTAAAAAACAAGCAGAGAAACAGTAAAAAAGGAAGGGATTGGTCCCTGGTAAAATATTGTCGATTGGCGGAGTTGTTTTGAATCGGATCGGGAATTATATCTGAATTGACTTTCTGAGAGAGAGTGGGCATGGAAGAACACATCAAAAAAACCATTTCGGAATTGAAGGATCAGATCGGCAAGGAAGTGACGCTTAGCGGCTGGCTGTATAACAACCGTCCCAGCGGCAAACTGCAGTTTCTGATCCTGCGGGATGGGTCGGGGCTGTGCCAGTGTGTGATCGAGCGGGGCGGGATTCCGGATGCCCTGTACGATGCGCTGGCGCATCTGGGACAGGAATCCTCGCTTTCGGTCACGGGGACAGTACGGGCCGAGCCGCGCAGCCCGGGCGGCTATGAACTGGCGGTCACGGGGACGCAGATTCACGGCACAGCGACGGATTACCCGATTACCCCCAAGGAACACGGGATCGATTTTCTGCTGCAGAACCGGCATCTGCACCTGCGGAGTCAGCGGCCGTGGTGCATCGGCCGCATCCGGCACACCGTTATCGATGCGATCCGGCGGTTTTTCAACGACAACGGCTTTACGCTGGTCGATACGCCGATCTTTACGACCCTCGCCGGCGAGGGCGAGCAGACGCTTTTCGAAGTGGATTATTTCGGCCAGCCGCTGCATCTGGCCCAGACCGGCCAGCTCTATCTCGAGAGCGCCGCCATGAGTTTTGGCCGGGTTTACTGCTTCGGGCCGACCTTCCGCGCCGAAAAAAGCAAGACCCGCCGCCACCTGACGGAATTCTGGATGGTCGAGCCGGAAGTGGCCTATATCGATTTAAACGGGCTGCTCGAACTGGCGGAACATTTTGTCACCTCCATTGTCCGGCGTGTGCTGCGGGACAATCGAAGCGAGCTGGAGACATTGGGGGCCGATATCCCCGCCCTCGAAAAGATTGCTCCGCCGTTTGTCCGGCTGACCTACACGGAGGCAGCCGACATCCTGACCCACCGGAAGACGAAGGATTTTATGGAACAACAGTTGGCCGAGTTGCGGGATCAAAAAGTCAAATTTGAAAGCGAACTGGCCGACATCGAGGCCCGCGACAAAAAGGGCGGCCTGAAAAAATGGCAGCAGGAGAAAAACGCCCGCCGGGTTCAGCAGTTGCGGTCGGACATTGCTGAACTGGAGGTGAAAATCGAAAACAATCCCAAGCATGCCCAACTGGCGGCCGACTTCCGCTGGGGCAAGGACCTGGGCGGCTCGGATGAGACAATCATCTCTACGATGCATGACAAGCCCGTGTTTGTGACGCATTATCCCAAAAACGCCAAGGCGTTTTACATGAAGGCCGACCGCACCAATGACAAGGTTGTGGAAAATTTTGACCTGCTGGCTCCGGCCGGTTTCGGCGAGATCATCGGCGGCTCGGTGCGTGAGGATGACTATGACCGGCTCATGGCCCGAATCCGGGAGGAAGGATACAATCCGCAGCATTATTCCTGGTACCTGGATCTGCGAAAATACGGCTCTGTGCCTCACGGCGGATTCGGCCTTGGCGTCGAACGCACGGTTGCCTGGATCACCGGCGAAAAGCACATCCGCCAGTGCATCGCGTTCCCGCGCCTGATGGATAAGGTATATCTGTAAAAAAAGACCCATATAGTATTATACAAAACCGCTTTTTCGAGGTTCTCAGTCATTCTTTAGACGATTTTGATTGTCGAAGATTCTGTAATATCTCCAATATCACTCTTGACTTAGGGGGTCCTGAGGCGGTAAGGTGGTATTTTCGTATCTTTGTTAATGGGTTCGAGTATACCCTCTGATTTCGAAAGGAAAACTCTAATGAGATTGTTCGTAACGTTGTTGATGCTGATTGTTGCCCTTGGATTGATGACCGGCTGCGAGGATGAGAAAAAAGCCGCCCAGGCCCCCTCAGAAGAGGAAGTTCACGCCGTCGCCGAAGAGATTATTCAAATGCCTGCCGACCCTGTGGTGCAGACACCGGCCCCCCCGGCGGCCGCGGCGGATCCTGATGCAATCGTCGTCACTATCAGCGGTACAAAAATCATCGAAAGCCAGGTCTCCGAAGAAGTCGAAAAACGGGTCCAGGCCCGCATGAAAATGATTCCTCCCGGCATGACCGTGCCGCCGGAACGGATCGCGGCGCTCCGCGATCAGACACGGATGCAGGTCGCCGACATGCTCGTCGACAAGGTACTCATCAATGAGGCCCTCCGTGAAAAAAACATTACCGTTACCCCCGAACAGGCCGAAGCTCAGCTTCAGGCCTTTATGAAAGAGAACGAAATCACGCCTGAGGGGATGGCCGAACAGATCGCCCGCTCCGGTATGACAATGGAGGATGTTCGCGAACAGTTCCTGATGCGGGAAAAAGTCAACGCCCTGATTGCGGCCGAATTAGGCGAATTTTCCGTGGATGAAGAAGAAGCCCGCGCGTTTTATGATGAAAACATCCAGCAGTTTTCCCAGCCGGAGCTGGTCACTGCCAGCCATATCCTGCTCAATACGCAGGGCAAGACGGACGAAGAGAAGGCGGCGGTTCGAATGCACATGGAAAATATTCTCAAGCGAGCGAAGGAAGGCGAAGACTTTGCCGCCCTGGCCAAAGAATACTCCGAGGATCCCGGCTCCAAAGACCGCGGCGGAGAATACACGTTCCCCCGCGGACAGATGGTCAAACCCTTTGAAGATGCCGCGTTTGGCCTTGAAAACGGAAAGATCAGCGATATTGTCGAGACCCAGTTCGGCTATCACATTATCAAAAAGATCGATCACAAAGAAGGCGGAACCCGACAATTCGAGGAGGTCAAAGAGCAGTTAATCGCACGGCTGACGGATCAGAAAAAGGGGGCCGCCTGGCAATCTTACCAGCAACGGCTGCACGAGAATGCCGATATCCAGTGGTCTGCGGCCGAGCAGGCCCGACGGGAAACAGCCACCCGTTCCATGCAGATGCCCGCGCCCCGGCCCGCCCCGGCCCCCCAGCCCGCCAAAGGCGAGCAGCCGTAGGAACGGCACGGAATATAAAACCCACAATCAAAACCGCCGCGATTCTTTACGGATTCCGGCGGTTTTTCTATGGAAAAAAATAATTAGAGAGTCCGAAAATTCTCATTGGACGGTCGAGATTCCGATGAAGACGGAGCCGGCGTTTGAGGAAACCCGCGCTGCTCCCTGAGAACGGGCCAGTCACTGAAGGCCAGAAACAGGGGCATGATAACATTGCCCAGCGGAACCAGCATCAGCAGACCGAGAGCCCAGTGAAAGCCCGCCTTGGAGAAGATTTTGCAAAACGCCACAATCATCAGAATGCTGATGGACAGCGCCACAAGCATCATAAAGATAAAAAAACAGCCGAATGAAGCCGTCTCCGGGCCGCCGGACGAATAGGGATGATCCATCGAAATTTCCTTTCTTTATAACACAGATTTCATAATAAAAGACGATAACCAGGCAGTGTTGTTTCGGTATTTCCGGGTGGATTACTAAAAAAAAGTTGAATTGCCGGGCGTAAACCCCGGCGGTTTCTTAGGTCAATCATCCGTATTGACGGTGCCCTGGGGAACTTACGGCCGGCAGCCATCCGGGCTTTGCCGCCCGCAGACCAGCCATTGTGAGCAGAAGGCGGCAAGATCGGTCAGATCGATCATGCAGTCGCCGTTGCTGTCCATCGAGGGCGGGTCGATACAGGGCCAGACAGAGCCGGGGCCGGCCGTCGATTGACTGGCCTCGATCGTGCCTCCGTAAGCGCCCAGGTTGATCCGACCGCCGTGAGGATTCAGTTCCAGTTGGGTATCATCCGCCGGATCGCCAAGATCGATACAGCGGCTGCTCCGTTCATCCATAACCCAGTCGGAGACGGCTGGATCCCACCTGCCTGCCTCTGAGAGCAGGTGATAGTCATTTGAATCGGCGTCTGCGAAATGGGGATCTTCTACGATACTGCCGATGCCGGGTACCGCTTCGCCGTCAAACGATCCTCCTTCGTTTTGCCAGAATGCGTTATAGCGGTTTTCACATACTCCGCTGATGCCGATGCCTTGATTAAAGGCCAGGATGTTATTTTTAACGAGGCCGCCGCAGTTTGCCAGTCCGCCGCCGCCGTTGAAGGCAAGGGTATTGTTGACAATGTCGCCATCGGAATTAACTATGGCTGTCTGATGATTTCGGATAATCAGATTGTTGCCGATCAATCCTCCGCAGGATTCCACGCCGTAGGCCTTATTGTAGGCGATATGATTATTCCGGATGATTCCGTTGCATTCAAAAACGCCGTATTCATTATTCGTAATCAGATTGTTTTCAAGAAGTCCGTTGCAGCCGGAAACCGCGTCATAGTTATATTGAATCGTATTATTCAGCAGGGTCGGCGCCGACAATTCCATCCCGACAATCCCGTAATTAACACAGCCCAGAACCGTACAGTTCTCAATCACAGGCGCAGCGTTCCGGCATACAATCCCGTACAAAACAGTCTGCGAGCAGGCCGGGTACCGCAAATCAAACCAGTAAATTTCAGGTAGTGTAGTGCGGCCATCCTGCCAGGCGACAATGGTTCCGTCAATGGCCGGGTTGGTCTGGCTGCCGGAGGCCGAGCTGATAACAATTTCTTCTCCCTCGATCAGGTTCTTTGCGTAAATATCCTCGTTTCCGGTCCGATTGTCCTGCCAGACAACCCACGGTCCGCTTAAATCAAAAAACGTCTGGGCGCTTTCAAGCGTGCAAACTTCAAATTCGATGCCGGTTGTCCGGTTTTTCCCGTACAGATCATAATTTCCGTTTCGCTCATCTCGCCACACAACAAACTCCCCGGAGACGGCCGGGCGGGTCTGGGCCCCTTCGGCTGTGCAAATCTCAAATTCCTCGCCGCTGGTCAGGTTCTTTCCATAGATGTCGCTGCCGGTTGTTTCGCTGTTTCGCTGATCGCTCCAGACGACGATGTCTTCATAAATATCGGGATTAAACTGGGAGGCCGAATGCGTACAGATTTCCAATTCATTGCCGTCGGCCAGGTTTTTTCCGTAAATATCATAATTGCTGTTTCGAAAATCCCGCCAGACAACCACCTGCCCGTACACCGCCGGATCGTTCTGCATCGCGGTATTCGTGCAGATCGCGATTTCCGTCCCTGTGGAAAGGTCCTTTCCATAGATATCGTAATTGCTGTTTCGCATATCCTGCCAGACGGCCAGGTTCCCGTAAATATCCGGATATTCCTGGTTTCCTGTTTGCGTGCAGACGGCGGCCAGTTCATGGGTCTCCAGGTTGCGGCCGTAAATCTCTTTGTTGCTGCTTCCGTTGCGATGGTCTGTCCACAAAAGCCACGGCCAACTGACGGCCGGGTGTTCCTGGGTATCACTGTCGCCGGTGGCATTGAAGGCGTTGCTCAGAATCGTCAATCCCTTCAGCCGCGCCGCGTCTGTCTCGGCGTATTCAAAATATACGCTTCCGTTGATAACCGTGGATGCGACAACGTCAGGATCACCCGGGTCCGTGCTGGTCAGCGTAAGATCCCGCCCGGCAAAAGTGATATCTTCCTCATACAGTCCCGGAGAAACCACGATCGTATCCCCGTACCAGGCCGCATAGATTGCCTCCTGAATGGTCTGGAAATCCCCGCCTCCCGCCGGATCCACAAGAAAGGTCTGGCCCCCCGCCAGTCCGCACACCCACAAGAAAAAAACCACGGCCGCTGTCTTCATTTCATCGCCCTCATTTTAAACATCTCGTAGAGAGCGAGTATAAAGGAGGCCGTCTTTAAAACAATAAAAAAATTCCCCGCTCTTGTCCTTGCCCCCTCCTAAAAAGCTCCTTTTTCTACAGGCCGAACGGGGGATCCACATAGGGATCAAAATAAGGGTCCAGCATGGCCTTCGTCTCGGCCGAATAGCTGAATTTGAAGACCATCGGCCGGGCCAGCCGCTGGTATTCGTCCATCGTCATATGAATCGAGGTTTCATGCGAACCGGCCGGAAAGGTGATCTCCTTATCCCTGGCAAGCGTTTTGTCCATCAGCGTCGGCAGGTCGTAGAGATTGCCGAAGGGGGCCTCGGCCCCGACCTGGCTGTCGGCAAAAAGCCCGGCCATCTGTTTTTCATCCGCCAGGCGCACCTGGCGGACTTTCAGGTGCTTTTGCAGGGCCAGAAAATCGATTTTCCGGTCGGCCGGAAGGACGCACAGATAAAAACGCCCGTCGGCCTCCACAACCACACACTTGGCCACCTGCCGCTTTGGGATTTGCTCAACCCGTGCCAACTGCTCAGCCGTGTAAGCCGGTTTGTGATGAATCAGCTCGTATCGGCAGTTCTGAGCATTCAAAAAATCAATGACATTCACTGCGGGCCTCCTTTCTGTTTGGTGCTTCTGCTTCCAACACGTCTATGCTTACGCTCGATGGGTTATCAGCCCATATACGGATAGGTCGGGGCATACGGCTGGGTCTCAGGCAGTACCGGTCCCACCAGCGTGGCCAAAAACATGATCGCGATGATAATCAGCGCCAAAATCAGAATGGACCAAAACAGGGGATCGTGAATCAGTTCACGTGCCCGCTGTCGAATGTGCTCCCAATCGGGGCTGTGAAAATGTGGTATATGCAGGATACGCATTGTTTCTTACCTCCTGACTAAACCGCATTGTCTGTCTGTAAATACTACGAGGCGGGCGGCGAAAAGTTGGGTTTTTTTGTGGCGAATGGGGGGTGGCGGGGAATTAAAGGCGAGCGGTATTATCGGGATCGCTTCGGTCGCCAATTACAGTGTGATCTTAAGCTGTTCCTCGGCACGAAGCATGGTTTCGGTTTCAGTATCGACCAGTTCGCGGATCAGCCGTTTTCGGATTCGTGAGAGGCCCATCCGGAGGATCTTTTCCTCAACGGAGCCGGCGATGACCCGCGCCAGGGGCCGGTTGAGGCGGTATTGTTTGACCAGGGTCTCGACGATGTCTGACTTGTCCCAGGGCCGGGCGTCGTCCTGATCGGTTGTTTCCTCGACTACGACGAGGCGTTTTCGCCGGAGCTTGCGGCCGATCCGGTGATCATTCAGGAGGTGAGCGGCCGTCGCGAAGCCCGTGTCCCGAAGGACGGCCTGTGCCATGAGGTGGATTTCGTCCGTGGAGATTGTGCGGCTTTCGGGGCGGCTGTAGAGGTAAAAGGTCACGGCCTCGGCCATCTGCTCGGCGGCGAACAGGTCGCCGGTTCCGGCCTCGCTGAGGGCTTGGTGAAAGGTGCCCAGTACTTTCGTGTGAAGGTACGGCTCGATTGTGCGATCGGTTTTCATCACCCGAATACGCATCGTTTTGCCCTTTCGACGAGAGGTCTGGTTTTGGCCGGTTTTGGCGGTTTCCGGCGGATCTCGTTACGGATTAAACAATCCCGGCTGGTCCGTCAGGTCCGGTTCCTGAAGGGCCAGGTTAAATTCGTCCAGCAGTTCTCCGGCGTCGGTAAATTCCCGATAGACGCTGGCGAATCGGATATAGGCGACCTTATCGATCTTTCTCAGGTGTTTCATGGCGGCCTCTCCCAAAAAGCGGGACGAGACTTCCTTGTCGCAACTTCGGAAGATTTCCTCTTCGATCCGGTCGGCAACCTCCTGAATGGTTTCGGCCGAGACCGGGCGCTTGTAGCAGGCCTTCTGGAGGCCGGCGATGATTTTTTCGCGTTCGTAGGGGACCCGTGAACCGTCTTTCTTGATGATGCTGAGCTTGAAGCTTTCGCCGACCTTTTCATAGGTCGTAAACCGGCGCTGGCAGGCCAAACACTGCCGACGCCGCCGAATGATCCGCCCGCCGTCACTCGAACGCGAATCAATCACCTTATCCTGATCTTCCTTGCAGAATGGACATCTCACAGTGTTGTTTCCCAAGAGATTGTTAATGAGCCACTATATATAGATTGATTGTAAATAGTAATCGCAGTATCTATGGTGTCAACAGGATTTTTTGTAAAATATTGCCTGTTTTTACAGGACCTTGCGGGTATTTTTTTGTTTGTCCGGCTTTTCACGGCTTTGGTTTTTGGGGGTTGAAAATGTTTCGCGGGAAGGGATTTTCTTTGTTTTTGGGCTGGATACGCGGTTTTTTGGCGGTTTTGTGGGTATTTTTACTGACGCCAAGTTTGTCCATTCCTTTTCCTTTTGTGTCCACTCTTTGTTCTGTTTTGTCCGTTTTTTGTCCAAAAATTGCCGCTTTTGCTCCGGTTTTTTCCGAGTTTTGCCAGCGTTTTAATGCTGCCGAGAGAAAAGAAATAAGGAAACCGCCTTCGGCGGAAACTAATTTTAAACCCCCTCCCCTTCGGGCGGGCCCCCTTGACAGGGGGAGAGCTTTTTTAAGGCCGGGGCGCACATTGGGGCGCATTTTTGGACCGGCCGGGAACGGCGGCGCGACTTTTTGAGCCAGGTTTTTGGGGGATTGGGCTGCCGGCGCACCTTTTTGAGCCACACGGCCGGCGGGCTTGAA
>JAHDQI010000398.1 GCA_018433925.1 Phycisphaerae bacterium
ACAACGCCGTCAGGGAGGATTTACGCTGATTGAGCTGACCATGGGGATGCTCATTTCGGGCATTATCCTGCTGGCCGTGGCGACGCTTTCATTTGCCGTGCGGCAGGGCCAGGAGACAACGGACTTGATGATAGCCAATCAGACCATGATCCAGACTGCTACGGTCCGTATATCTGATTTGATCCGAAATAGTACGGAAGTTTGGAAGACAAATAACGATAATTTTGCAATATGGACTGATCCTAACAATCAGGGATACGAAGCAAGCGAACTGATTTATTTAATAAAAGAGGAAAATCTAAAGAATCCCGATAAGGAAGAGATAACTCTTGGTATTTTACAAATAGATACAGGAGAAATATATACTGAAGAAGAAATAGTTAATGAGTATGCAAGAGGCCGGATGGAGAGTGCCTATGTAACAACCTATGGCGTTGATTTAGACAAGGACGAAAAACCCTATTCGATCTTGCTTCAGGGAATCATCCCTGTCAGTCCAGTGGCGGACA
The DNA here is from genome assembly GCA_018433925.1 of Phycisphaerae bacterium. Taxonomy (GTDB): domain Bacteria; phylum Planctomycetota; class Phycisphaerae; order Sedimentisphaerales; family Anaerohalosphaeraceae; genus JAHDQI01. Next base: position 510 of record JAHDQI010000398.1, read on the forward strand.
TAACATTTCAAAGCAGTATTGATAATCGGTTTATTGTCATCACTTTTAAATTGCCCGAAGAGACCGGTGTCCGTGATTATCAGATTTGCGCAACAAGGCGGATCGTGAGGGATTGATTAAGAGATTATTGACAATGGCCAAGAAGCGTAAAAAAAACCGCGGAGGGGTACTGGTGACCGTGCTGTTCGTCATTATGGCGATTACGGTCATTGCACTGGGTCTCTTTGCGCGGACGGATATGCATCTGGCCTGCGCTAAGAACTTTACAACCCGTGTGCAGATCGATGCGCTGGCTTATTCCGGCCTCGAACATGCGAGGGCTTTGATTATGGATCCCAACAATGGGATGGATTTTTCAGTAGAGTGGACAAGTGTGCCCTTTCAATTAGATTTAGATGAAGATGAGCAGGGCCTTTACGAAGATTATTATTATGAACTGACAGTCAGTCAATGGGCTTCGGATCCCAATACCTATACTGTCACCAGTTATGCCTACAAAGAGGTCAGCAGCCAACCTGTGGCGAAAACAACCCTGTCGGGCACGGTATGCCGTAATCCGGATACGTCAAAGGCCCGCTATCTTTCGATTAATCGGGTCCGATAAGGAATGATATGGGAATTTTAGCTGTCCAACCTGTAAATATTTCATGCGGCCGGTGCCCCCGGCCGGCTGTGTTGGGGGTGTTTCGGGCGATTTGGGTCTGTAGCGGTTATGCCGATTGCGCTGTCGGCCGCGGCCTTGAATGCGGCGTCAGGCGGCCCTATCAGCCCCGTTTCAGGCGTCATAAAAAGTCCGTCAGTTTCCCTGAAAAAGGGTATGAAATCCGCACACATCAGTTTTTGCATGTCTTTTCAAAATCGCTGTTTCCGGCCGGTTAAGCCGACTGGGCCGGTGGACGAATACACACACGGACTCTGTATGGAATCGGTCCCCGCGGGGGCCCGAAGAACCGGAAGGTGAAAACATGAACAGATGGACAAAGCAACTCAGAACCCAGGAAGGGTTTACGCTGATTGAGATTATTCTTGTGGTGGTCATTCTGGCGATTAGCGCCCTGGTGGCCATTCCCGTTTTCAGCAGCGGAGCCGATATGCAGGTGCGCTCGGCGGCCAACAAGATCGCCGCCGATCTCGATTACGCCAAAGG
>JAHDQI010000020.1 GCA_018433925.1 Phycisphaerae bacterium
CGATGCATTAAGCCGGGCTATGGTTAATCACGACATCTTTTTATATCACGATTCCTTTTTTGGAGGAACGAGATGGTCGGTCATTATGGACAATGCTGATATGGTCAAGTACACCGAATGGTGGATCGATTCCAAGTACGATGAATTCTCACCCAGCCGAATCAGCAATCGCTGGGACGATGTTCTCGAATATTGGCCGGAAACGTGGCCTTCACCGACATTGGATTTTTATATTCCCGAAACCTGCCCCGACACCCATGCCTATGGCTTTTCCCTACCAATGGATATCTCTGGTGTCTATGAAGGGCAACCGGATTGCTATATAAATATCTACGATTTGGCTTTCTTTGCACAGCACTGGATGATGTGTAATGATCCGCAAAATCCTGATTGCCTATGGCCTTTCTGAACGCGGTGTCAGGACACCTTATTATTGCCGTTTGAGGTGTATACTCTCGGAGATTGCCGAAAAAATATCGCATTGAGGATCAATAATGAATCAGAACAAGGATAGTAGGTTCAGATATTTTGGTTTTTTTTCCCTTACATTAGCGGGTTTATGCCTTTCAATCACTGCCGTTACATGCCCGGCGGAGAAGTTTGTCCTCTCTGCCCCGGATCGGGTGGAAGATACAGCCCTTTGGAATCGGGAGTTCTCAGAATGGAATTTTGGAAACAGTCCATTGCTGGAAGTTGGTTCAACCGCAGGTTTATATGAATTTCACAGCAGTGTCAGTTTGATACGGTTTGATCTGTCCGGACTGGAGTGTGATAAGATTGAAAAGGCTGTGTTGAGATTGTATAAACCCAATAGTTTTGGACAGCGCTATCCGGTTGAGGTCCAGGTCTTTGAGGTGGCGGAGGGCAATGCTGGCTGGCACGAAGGGTCCATGGAAGCAGCTGCAGATCCCCAGGGAGCAAGCTGGGATTTTATCTGCCCGAACACAAGCTGGGCTGGTGGGCCGGGGCTTTCCATTGAAAATAAAGATTATAGTACGCCTGCCCTGGACGTGAAGACAGCCCCCTCTGATCTTGGGATATGGTTGGAATTTCAAATACCTTCAGAAATTATACAAAAATGGCTGGACCATCCCGAATGGAATGCCGGCCTGTTTATCAAAACACGGGAACAGGCGAAGCTGGGGGAACATGTACACTTTTATTCCAGCGAGCATCATACCGGAAACGGGCCGCAGTTAGTCCTTACAGGAACACCGGGCCCTGCCAGTACGAGCAGGACATCCAGACCTTATAACCGGCGGCATATTTTTCCGCAGGAAGATGATGCACAGTTCCTCCGCTGGCTGGACGAGGCCAATAACCGGTATACCCAATGGGTTCATGAATTTGAAATGACCAGACAGCAGGCACTGCAAATTTATTATTACGAAGTAATCGTCCGAGGTGAATTTCTGATGCCGCGCGTTCGGGTGCCGATGTTTCAAGTGATGCATGAAACAAAGCAGCTGATTGATGAAGGAAATGAAACTCAGGTTCGAGAAAAGATGAAAGAAATACGCAAACTTTTGCTGATCTGGGAATATATCCGGCAGACACAATGGTACGACTCGGGACCGCTGGCGGAGATTCTCAATCCATTACAACTGGCCAATCTGTATGCAAAACCAGGTATTGGAATTTTTGATCGAATCGACGATGGTGGGCGTAATTTTCAGATCCTTACAGAAGCTGAATTGGATCAGGTGGTAAACACGAAACTGGAAAGTACCCGTCAGGACATGCGACTCTCCGACGGTCAATATAAGACCATTGCAGCCCGGTACGAAGACTATATCCGCAGGGAATTTCATTACAGAGCAGAAATCCGAAAAGATCTGGATCAGTTATACGAGCTCATTGAACAAAAGAAGAATGATACGGAAACCCTTGAATGGGTTAAAAGGGTCCATATGGACCATGATCTTTTTTTGTATTACCAGTCCTTGTTTAATACTCCCCGATGGACCCTGCTGATGGAGCATGCCGATGCAATTCCGTTGGCTGAAATGTATATCCAGGTTCGCCAGCGTCAGCACACTCCTGAAAGAACCAGACGGCAAATTGATCATGCAGCAAAATTTAACAGTCAGTCTTTTTCTGCCTTTACCGGTCAAAAGATTGAAATTGTTATTGGCAATGATGCCTCTGTGGAAGAAGAGACTGCCGTCAAAGAACTTCATCATTTTCTTGGCCAAATGTATCCGGATACAAAATTTCAAACTACAACAAAAATGCCGAGCCAAGGCGCCGTTATTGTAGTGGGTACATTTGACTCGCTGCCCATTCTCAAGACCTATGTGAAGCCAGATACGTTGGAAGGCCAGGAAAGTTTTCGGATTCGGAGCCTTCCGAATACCCGAAATCCCCACCTGATTATTGCAGCCAAAGGCAGACGTGGAGTTCTTATGGGAGTTTATAAGCTGCTGGAAAAACTTGGCTGCGGATTTTATATGTCTTATGACACAGTGCCGCAAAAGAAACATTTTTTATTTGAGCCAATGGACTGGACAGATCAACCGCTGATCAGCCGGCGTTTTATATTTAACTGGCATAATTTCCTGAGCGGCTGCAGTTCATGGAATCTGGAGGAGTGGCAGAAATGGATCGTTCAATCACAGAAGATGGGCTACAACGGAATTATGGTGCATGCTTATGGCAACAACCCGATGATCGGCTATGAGTTCAAGGGGACCTATCGGCCGGTCGGGTATCTTGCGTCGACGAAAATCGGTAGAGATTGGGCCACCAATCATGTCAATGATATACAACGTATGTGGGGAGGTCAGGTATTTGACACGTCTGTGTTCGGCAGTGAAGCCTCAGTCGAGGGATCATCCCAACAGCGCACCCAGTCAGCCCGAAAACTGATGCAGCAGGTTTTTAACTTTGCCTCACAGCGGGACATGGATGTCTACTTCGCAATTGACATTGATACCGAATCAGCCAATCCGCAGGACTTGATTACTCTGCTTCCGGAGTCGGCCAGATTCGAAGTCGAAAGAAACTGGCTGGCGATACCCGACACAACGGAAGGATATGTGTGTTACAAAACACAAGTCGAACAATTACTCCGGGCGTATCCTGATATCGATGTCCTTGCGCTATGGTGTCGTCCCGGCCGAAGAAACGGTCCCTGGACCCGCCTGACGGCCGAAAGACTGCCGCCGCAGTGGCAGGATGAGTATCGGGCGGAACTTAAGGCCCATCCGCATCTTGCAAAACATGAATGGTCTCCATCCATGTTTGGGCTAAGGAAAGTGGTTCAGGCATATCAGCGGGCTGTTGAAGAAGTGGGCCGCGGCGATGTGGAAATTGCCTTTGGTACATGGCTTCGGCGTGATGTTCCCCCGCGACGTCCGGGACATTGCATCAGTCTGCCTCTGATGGATGCCTTTTTACCCAAGAATGTGCCCATAGTCCTTCTGGACTGGGATGTCGTTAGAGATGATTCGTTTTTCGAGATCCTTGATCGCCGATCAGAGTTTGTCGATATAAAGTCTTCATCCGGAAGGCCTCTTTGGCCGGTTGCCTGGGCGCATCATGATGATGGGCAATATTTTGGCCCGCCTTACAAGCCGTTTCCTGATTTTTACGACCGGCTTACACAAATGGGAGCTGATGAGGCATTTGGCGTGATCCACTGGATGACTAAACCGCTGGATCTCTACTTCAAGTCGATGTCCAGCCAGGTTTGGGATCAAACGAAAAATCAGCCATTAAGGCAGACCATTTACCGTGCCGCTGAGGATATGGCAGGTACTGAGGCAGCCGATGAATTTTCTGAGTACATGAATGAATGGATTGAGAATATGCCCCGGGTGGCCCGAGAAACCACCTCGCGTTTTATGCACACGGTACGGGAGGATGGGGTGTTGGAAAGCATGGAGGATGTGGAAAAGGGGTATCAGCGCCGCATGCAGATGCTCAATGCGATCGACGAAAATAAATTGACTTTACAGGGTCAACAATGGCGGGCATATTTCCAGGGGCTGGAACAATTCATGCTGGATTTACATACCTGTGAACATCATTTTCAACAGGCCATCGAATATCGCAGCCGGGGTGACCTGGATGCGGCACGGAAAGCCATAGCGGA
>JAHDQI010000288.1 GCA_018433925.1 Phycisphaerae bacterium
GACATTCGAACCGCAGTTCGTCTTTGGGAGGCGCTGTACAGATGATCAGAAGGCCTCAGAGTCACTCGGCAGGTGCCTTTGTCTGCGATCTGGCGGCCGCAACTTTCGGAATTCTTGTAGTACTCGCAGGTATTGGACTCGCTGTTTCACTCGGATATCTGAGTCACATCACGTATACTGCCGCCTCGTGGCTGGTTGTCGGTGTGATCTCATGGGCTTTTCTATCGTGGCACTTGCCGGTCGCTCCTTGTTCGAGCCCTACACGTTGTTTTTGCTTTCCGCAGCGCTGTTCAACGGCGGCAGCGCCGTGCTGCAGGTGACGAGACTGATGCAGCCAAGAGTACTAACTCATGTCGCGTCGGAGGATATCACGGTGCGGGCGCTATATTTGGTGGCAGTCGGTATAACGTCACTGCATTTCGGCGCCCTTATCGCGGCATCCAAAACTGCACGTCTGCGCAATAATAGCCGAATCGATGTCAACTCTACAGACCGCTACAGGCGAGTCGTACGTTTTGTAGGTTACACTTGTCTTGTCATGAGCATTGTTCCAGCGATACTGCACGCTCATGATACCATCACGACCGTCGCAGCAGGTGGATACGGCGCTTTGTACGGCAGATCGCGTACTGAGGCAAGCCCAAGTTCTATTCGCATTTTGGCTGGCTTTCTGCTGCCAGGCGCGATGTACTTAGTGGCCTCAGCCAATAGAAGGCGGTCACTTCCCGCGATAATAGCAGGAGTAGTTGTAATATCGTATTCCGGCACTATGCTCTTAGCTGGGTCACGATCGAGGAGCGCAATGGCCTTGATCGCTTTTGTTTGGCTCTATCACACGTCCGTTCGCCGCGTTTCCAGAGCCACGCTGATGGTCGGCGGAATTGCCCTTCTAGCCACGTTCCCAATTGTCGCAGCGGTACGAAATATACCAGGCATTTGGCACAATCCGAGCGAAGCATTTTCCATTGGTGCCGAACGACAGGATAATCTGTTAACCTCTGCTATAGATGAAATGGGAGGTTCTTTAATAATAGTGATTCACACCGTTGATCTTGTCCCCCACGTTCGGCCGTTTGATTTCGGCAGAAGTTACGGATACGCGCTCACTACCGTGATTCCCTCCATCGCATGGGAGACTCACCCTGCAATTGCGCGTGGTCTTCTGGCTGACTGGCTGATCTGGACAGTCGCCCCATCTCGTGCGGCTGTGGGTGGCGGCCTTGGATTTTCATTTATCGCTGAGGCGTACCTTAATTTTGGCTGGTGGGGCGGCGCGCTCACCTTAGCGATAATAGGGTACTCACTAGGCCGCTTTTTTCAATGGGGCGTGGTAACTGACGACTGTGCTAAACGAGCAGCGGTTGCAAC
>JAHDQI010000174.1 GCA_018433925.1 Phycisphaerae bacterium
ACATCGAGGGCTTCAAGAAATCCTTGAAGAAGATTGCCGAAGAAACGGAACCGACCCAGGCGGCGATTGACCTGCTCGAAGGACTTCTTGCCAACGCCCAGACCCAGCGGAAAAACCGGCACCTGGAACTTCATAATGCCCTGATGCGGCTGCTGGTTCAAAATCGTCCGCGGGGGGATGAGGCCATTCATTCCCTGCTGCGGCAGGCGCGGGCCGAATACGAGGCGTATTGCGAAGCGGTTCAAAAACTGTATCAGGAATACGGCTGTTCTCTCAGTTATGCCGATGAAAGCCATTTTCCCGGAACCTTCAGCGCGGCGGAATGGAGGGACCTCGAAGCGCGAATCCGGCACGACGAGGCGGCCTTAAAGTCGATGTATCCCGGAGAAGAACCGAAACCGGCAAAGCCCGAAGCCCCCACCGCGGCCGGGCCGGAAGAACCAAAGCAAAACGAAACCTCTTCAACCGTGCTGACCGGGAAGGTTCAGACGCGGCCGGCCGAATAACAGATCGGCGGGAAGGAAAAGAAAGTGAGGTGTGAATATGGGATTCGGCGTAGAGCTTGTTACAAACGGCCATTTCTCGGATGGAGGAACCGGCTGGATTTATGTTCCCGGCGAAACATGGGACATAATCGACGGTCATGCCGTCTGTCTGATGAAAGGTCAATATCTCGAACAGGAAATTCTCGGCGAATCGGGGGCGAATTATTTTTACTCCTTTGAAATCGGCGGATTGTCTGCACCCATCGAAGATGGCGCTATCAAAATGTACTTGACCGCCGGAAGCCCGGAAGTAACAGAGAACGGAATTTATACATTTACGCATACTTCCGTGGGATACTTAAATGCAAAATTTTATCTGGATGCCGCCACCTATCACGAATTTTGGATTGACAACGTTTCGATCCGGAAAATTACCGGCGGCATGGGCTTCGGCCACACTCTCATTCAAAACTATTACGAGAATTTTTAATGGAACCTGAACATACAAAAAAAGTGTATCTCGAAAATAAGCATATATGGATTGTACGGCCGGGCGCCATCCCCGTAGGCAGGTCCGCTGCATCTCTGAAAAACATGGAAGATGTTTTTGCGATCCCGCTTCCGATCTGTCCGTTTCGACAGCTTCAATGGGTCCGGGCACTTTTGGAATTGCCCTGGCT
>JAHDQI010000001.1 GCA_018433925.1 Phycisphaerae bacterium
CGTGTATGAAGTCAACCCGGCAATTGTGGACCAGTACGTCTTTATTTCCAGCGGCGCCGCGACAGACCCCAACCTGTATTTCAGAGGAACCACGGCCGTTGACGAGACTGCCTGGTCCATGACGGATCCCAATTCGGAATACAGCTTTACAGCGACTTTGGACAGTACCTATTCCTGGGCGATTGTGGAGGCGATTGACGGCTATGCCCACAACGGGACGGACAACCCGGCCCTGACGGTGGATGTCAGCATGCTCAACAATATCGATCCGAACAATATCATCGGGCCGATCTGGTCATACGAATCCACCAAGTCTCAGCCGACCATTACCCAGCAGCCGGCGGATATCCGTGTTTTCGCAAGTGATCCGACAGCGGTCTTTACCGTCCAGTTCACCAGCCTGGTCAATCCCGTAACGGTGACCTGGTACAAAGATGATGTGGCCCTCGAAGACGGCGTCGGAAACGTCACCGTTGTCACGGATGAATTTGCCTCTTCGACGCTGACGATTGCCTCGCCTTCGCTGGCCGATGAGGGTAAGTATTACTGCATCCTGAGCGTGGACGAGGAAAGCGAAGAGGATGATATCCAGAGCGCTACCCGCCTGCTGGTGATCAAGCAGCTTCTGGCTCAGTACACCTTTGACAATCCGGCGGATCGCCTGGCGGACACCGGCGAACTGGCCGCGGAGGTCGGGGTGACACGAGCGGCCGCACAGGGCAAGAGCGTGGCCGGACTGGCCGAGCCCAATGAGATGCTGGCCACCAATGTGGCCCTGACCTTCGTGCCCGGTATCGAGGGCGACGCGGTCTACCTGGACGGCGCTCAGTTTATTGACCTGGATGCCAACGGCTATCCGAGAGCCGGATCGCTCAATACGTTTGGCGATATCCGCGGCAGCGGCTATGAGAAAGACGGCTTCGGCCGCGGCATGGACGAAGGGTCGATCCTGTGCTGGGTCAAGCTCGAGTCCGACGGGGCGGTTACCATGAACGCCAATATCGCCGACGGAACCCATTATGGCGTCACCACCAACGGAACCACCAGCGCCCGGATCATCGTTCGCGGCGAAAACTGGGACGAAGGATGGCAGAACCTTGGCGAGGCCAATGGCGATTACCAGATGGAAGCATTCGATCTGCAGGACGGCCAGTGGCATATGTTCGCGGCCACGTGGGACAACAGCACGGCTCGGGTTTACGTCAACGGCGAGCAGGTGGCCACCAATACCCAGGGGTATACCGAACGGTACTTCCCCTGGGACCTGGGCAACCTGATCGGCGCCTCGCGTTCAGGCCAGCCCAACCGGCACATCCTGAATGCCAATGACTTCATCACCGGTGCGATTGACAGTGTGCGGATTTACAATTATGCGATTTCCGCCGATGCCATCGCAACCGAATACATGAACAAGAATACGCAGGGGATTGTTCCGTGTGAAAACCACAATTTTGTGGGCAATGAGTTTAACTTTGTCAACACGGCTTCATCTTACTGCATTATCGACCTTGAGGATTTTGCCGAGTTCGCCAAGAACTGGCTGGCGGATGGGTTGTATGTCCAGCCGTAAAGTACACTGTTGTACGATTTGAAAAAAAGAACCGGAGTCCCGTTGCGGGATTCCGGTTCTTTTCTAAACACGACAAAGAAATCAGCACCCGTCCGGGTGCAACTGCGGGGTGCCTTCGAATATGAATACAATACGAAATCACCGGAGATATCGTACAGGAATCATCCTGTTTTTCTTATTGTTGGCGGCTCATGTCTTCGCCGGCGAGCCGCAGGGTCGGCCGGCCGCGGAGATGACCGGGCCTGTGATTGACTGGATTAAGAAGGTGGCCGACTGGCAGCTTACCCAGAGCAGTTGGAACAGCTCGGTCAGTTGGGAACGCGGCGCCCTGTTTGCGGGAATGATGGCGGCCTACGAGGCCACCAAAGACGAGACATACCTGAACAAGAGCCGCCAGTGGGCCCAGCA
>JAHDQI010000164.1 GCA_018433925.1 Phycisphaerae bacterium
AGACCAGAAGCAGTCCATTGACATAGAGATTCGCCTGCTCAGCAACCGCGTCATAGGTAGCGGCCACATGATACCAGTTCCCATCATCGAATCGCTGCCCGGTATAGTCAAGGTTCTGTTCACTCAGTCCTGAAAACTGGGCTCGGAATCCTCCGGTGGTAGGCAGCAGCCGGAGGTAGTACGATTCCGGTTTTTCGAGGGCATACTGAGTCAGGCCCGCAATATCAGCCTTGATCCAAGCCGCCAGGGTAATTCCATATTGGATTTCATTCAAGTTCAGGTTGGGATCAGACACCTTATCCGGAGTCACTTCAACAGTAGTAAGACCGTTGAAAAACAAAGAATTGCTGCCGACCCACCCGGTACGCCAGTCCATTGTACCAAGGATTGTTCCGGTATTGTTGTATCCATCGACAGATGAATCCGAAACAAAGTTACCGGTGCCGTCATCCATCGCCCAGTGAGCGATTTGCTTGTTCTCAACAGCAGGATCCAGCACGTGAACCGTGATGGAATCCGCTCCCACACCGATACTGTTGGTCACCTGCAGGATTACGGTATAGGTTCCCACACTGCTGAAGATGGCTGTAGGATCCTCTACACTGGCACTCGGAGTGAATGACACACCCGCCCCGCTCCAAGTATACGTGTACGTCTCGCCAGGATCAAAGTTCAGGATTTGTCCGTCCATTGGGATTCCTCCCATGGCATCAGCCAACCAGACCAGCCGGTCATCTCCGATCTCAATATCCGGACCAGTCGCCGTGAACACGTAGGTATCGCTGCCGTCATAGTACCAGCCGACTCCGTTGCCTGTACCAGTAGGGGTATACAGCGGGGGTGATTCAATCAATACACCTGTCAATTGTCCGGCTTGGGCAAGTGTCTGAACCTCTGAGGTGGCATCCCGGCCGACATACTTGATCAGGCCGGTGTCTGAAATGGTCACGCCGATGGCACCAGAGGCTATGTCAAACTTTGAACCATTCATAAATTCAATCAATCCGGCCCCGGAAACAGTCACAACCGCCTGTGAACCGGAAGAAAACTCAAACTCT
>JAHDQI010000186.1 GCA_018433925.1 Phycisphaerae bacterium
GGGCAGCTTTTCGATCTTCCCGGTCCTAAAACAAGGTCCGGTAATTGGGGGATCGTTTCATCCTGTTGCGGCTGTAGTGTTTGTGAGGGTGTGGCGGAAAAAAGAATGCCGCAACGAGGAGAAAACCGGCCGTCCAAGAAGGGTTCCGTTTGAAACGGAGGGGCTGTTTTTGATATACTTCGTGTTCAGGTTGGTGGGGGTTTTTTAGAGAGGCCGCATTTATTTTGCGATGGCATTCATGGAGCGGGGGTTCTCGAAGAGGGATGGATACAACAGGCAGGGGCGGTCTGTCTTTTGGGTGAAGGCAGGTCCGCGTTTGGATGAAAGCAACGTGATCATGAGAAAGGATCAAGGGATGAAAAGACAAGCATTTTTTGGGCTGGCGGCGGCCGTTCTGCTGCTGCCGGCGCTGAGCGGCGCCGGGATCGTTTACACCAGCAGCTCCTCCGACGGGGTGGCCTGTTACCAGACCTGGATGGGGGGCAATGACAGGTGGGCGTCGGGCAGCGGCGATTCGATGGGCGGATTGTATTATTATTTTGGAGGGGCTGATCGGCTGCGTCAGTATCCGACGATGCAGTTTCCGCTGGCTTCCTTTGCGGGGATGAGCGAGGTGACGGCGACGCTGGGCTTTTATGTGACCGGCGGAGAGCATATCGACTGGGCGTATGTGCGGTTCTATGATGCCAACACGAACGGGACGATTACGTACAATTCCGGCAGCGGCGGCAGCCGGGTAACCGGCGGCGAACTGAGCTCGACGGGCTGGTATTCGATCGATGTTTCCGGTCCGGTGCAGACGGCCCTGGACAAGGGGTATGACTGGGTGACGTTTAATATCCATATGCCGGATTATGACATGAGTGTTTCGGTGGTTTCTTCAGAGGGCGCAGTCGGCGAGTATGCGGGGCTGGGGCCTCAATTGTCGGTTGTGCCGGAACCGGCGACGATCGGCATTCTTGGTATGGGAATGCTGTCTGTGCTTCGGTTCAGGAAGAAAAACGCCGCCTGAACAAGACAGAACTTTTGGCCCGGTCTCTTTTGCTGAGACGAAATCACACCTTTCGGGATCTGTATCCTGAAAGGTGTTTTTTATTTCCGACAGGGAGGATCCGGTGGCTGTGTTTCTCAGCGGGGGCCGAGGGTTTTTTGCGACTGGAGTGTTTTGCCGGTCAGGTAGTCTGTAAACGTGACCTTGACGGTCAGGTCGTCGGGGTGGTTTTGTGCGGCCGTCGGCAGGTCGAATTTCAGGCGATAGTAGCGGCCGAGCAGGGAGCGGCCCCAGAGGGTTCTGGCCTGCTGCGGGGTGACGGTCCATTGGCCGAGGAGGTGTTCCTCGGCGTGCGGATTTAACTGCCAGAGCGAGACTTCCATGCCGCCGGGGGCCTTGACGGCGTCCTCGGCCTGGTCGATGGGGATTACCTGGACCGTGAGGGTATCGAGCCGGCCGTCGCCGTTTTCATCCGTCAGGCGGGTGTGCTTTCCGATTTCGATCCGGTCGAGTCGGTCGAGGGCCGAAAGGCGGATTTGTCGATCCAGAAGGCCCAGGGCGTTCTCCTGTTCGAGAAGCTGCTGATTTTCCGATTCGAGTTTGTCGGCGCGGGCCTGCAACTGGTTGTTTTCATTCTGAAGCTGGTAAATTTTGTCCCAGAGGGAACTGTCGCCGGCCGAACCGCCGCAGCCGGCCAGCAGGCCGACGGCCGTGAGCAGCGCAATACGCATTATTTTGTGTATCATGGCGTTCCCTTTTTGGCCTCGGGGAGGCCGCGGTGTTTTATTCCTGCCCGGTCTCCTCCCTGGGGTTCGGCTTTTCGGGGGCCTGCGGGGCTTTTTTGAGCACTTCATCGGCCAGCCCGTACCGGATTGCCTCGTCGGCTTCGAGCCAGAGGTTTCGGTCGCAGTCTTTTTCGATTTTGGCCGCGTCCTGTCCGCTGTGTTCGCTGAGAATTTCATAGAGGCGTTTGCGGAGCCGGAGGATTTCGCGGGCTTCGATTTCGATATCCGTGGCGGCCCCGGTCATCACGCCGGACAGCAGGGGCTGGTGGAGCAGGATCCGGCTGTTGGGCAGCATGTAGCGTTTCCCGGCATGGCCGCCGGCGAAGAGGACCGATCCCATGCTGGCGGCCTGACCGACGCAGTAGGTCGCCACCGGGCAGCGCAGAAACCGCATGGTGTCATAGATGGCCAGCCCGGAGGTGATGGCCCCGCCGGGAGAATTGATATAAAAGTGAATATCCGCCTGGCTGTCTTCGTTGCTCAAAAAGAGCATCTGGGCGATGATCAGGTTGGCCGAATCGTCTTCCACCACGCCGCCGAGAAAGATGATGCGGTCTTTGAGGAGCCGCGAATAAATATCGTAGGCGCGTTCTCCGCGTCCGCTTTTTTCGATGACGATCGGAACCAGGTTATTGTGTGCAGTCATGGGCGTGTCCTTGTCGTTATTTCTTTTTTTCTTCTTTCTTGTCGGCTTCGGTTTCCTGGAGGACGTCGTCGATCAGGCCGTATTCCTTGGCTTCCTCGGCCGTCATGAACTTGTCGCGTTCGGTTTCTTCCTGGATCTTCTCCGGGGTCAGCCCGGTATGTTTGGAAAGAATCTGATTGATCGTTTTTTTGGCCTTGATGATTTCCTCGGCCTGGATGCGGATGTCTTCGGCCTGGCCGGTAACGCCGCCCCAGGGCTGGTGCAGCATGACCTTGGCATGAGGCAGGGCGTGCCGGCGTCCCTTCGTGCCGGCGGCCAGGATCACGGCGGCTCCCGACTGGGCCCGCCCGATGCAGTAGGTGGCCACGGGGGAGCCGATGAAGCGCATCGTATCGTAAATGGCCATGGTGTCATCGACGCTGCCGCCGGGGGAGTTGATGTATAAGCTGATCTCGACGCCTCGTTTGAGGTTGTCCAGGTACAGCAGTTTCATGATGACTTCGGTGGCCAGGCGGTAGGAGATTTCACCGATCATAAACACGATCCGGTTTTCGAGCAGGAGGTCGTCGAGTGTCATTTCCCGGGTTCGCTGATAAGTCTGTACCTGAAGCCGGGGGTCAAACCTCCCGCGTGGATCGTGCGGGTTTGGCTGTGCCTGATTGAGCGGATACTGCATAGTCGTCATCCTGTCTGTGTTCTTCCGTTCGTATGGTTTCGGTCGGATGGCTGTCCCGCTGACAGACATTCGCCGCGCAAGGCCCTGTTCCGAGGGTTATATCGGACAGATAAACGGGCTACTTTCCTTTTTTCTCGGTCTTTTTTGCCGCCTTGGGCTTTCGCTTGGTTTCGGTCTCCGAGCGTGTTTTGGGTTTTTCGTCGTCTTTGGCTTTGGAGGGGGCTTTTTTGGCCGTGGTTTTTTTGGGGGCGGCTTTCTTCGGAGCCGGTTTCTTGATCTTGTCGGGGTCTACTTCGACGATCTTGGCCTTTTCAAGGATTTTTTCGATGCTCTTGTATTCCCGGACCTGCATGGCAAACTGCGAAAGGGAGCCGTCGCGGGCCAGCTCTTCCCGCATTTTTTCGGGGCGTCTGCCTCGCTGGGCGGCTACGCTCGCGATATGGCCGTTGATTTCCTCTTCCGTGACCTCCACGCCGAGCTGGTCGGAGATTTTGCTCATGATGAAGAAGAGCTTAAGCTGTTCGTTGGCCTGCTGTTCGGAACTGGCCCGGAGCTGATCCATCTGTTCTTCGACCTCTTCCTTGGGGGTTCCCTGCATGAGCATGTTGACGTATTGCCGCTGGAGGATTCGCAGGGACTGGTCGGCGACGACATCGGCGGGCAGATCGAAATGGATGTGTTCCTGCAGGTAAGCATACACCTGATCGCTCATGTCGGCGCGGGCCTGGCGTTCGGCCGAGGCCGCGAGATTTTCGCGGATTCGCTCGTGCAGTTCCTCGATGGTTTCGACGCCGAATCGGCTGAAAAAGTCTTTGTTCAGTTCGGCCGGCTCAAGCTGTTTGACTTCTTTGACGGCGATCCGGATGTCCACTTTTTTGCCGCGAAGCTCTTCCTTGAAAAACGTGGAGGGCACTTCGACGACGGTCTCTTTCTCGTCTCCGTGTTTGGCGCCTTTGAGCAGTTTGTCCAGCCCTTCGACGGGGACGCCGGCGACAAAGCCGGTCGGGCGGACGAAGATTTCAGTGTTGTCGTGTTTGTCGAGGTCTTCGGCCCCCTCGACCTTGAGAACGACATCGGCGACGATCTGATCGTCTTCTTCGACGCCTTGGTCTTCTTTGGGAACCCAGAGGCCGGCGCGTTTGCGCAGGGCTTCGATTTCTTCGTCGATCCGGGCCTGGTCGATCTCGGATTTGGGTTTTTGAATCTCAATGCCCTCCAGTTCGGGCAGATCAAATTCCGGGCGGACTTCGACATCAAAGCTGTAAATCATCGGGCCGCTGTCGGGCAGTTTGATGTCTTCGTGCTTGATATCGGGGTCGCCGAGGGTGTCGATCTTGTTGTCCTGGACGGCGGACTCGGCCGATTCGGCCAGGAGCTGGAGCTTGACCTGGTTGCGCACGTCGGTTCCGAAACGTTTTTCGAGCAGGCGAATGGGGGCGCGGCCTTTGCGGAAGCCCGGCAGGAGGGCCTCTTTTCTGAGATCTTCGTATTTATCATCCAGAATCGATTTAATTTTTTCTTCCGGAATCTCAACGGTTATTTTTTTCTTGCAGGGGCCCGCGTCCTCGACTTTGACGATATTTTTGATTTCCTCGGACTTATCCTGGTTTTGTTTGTCTTTTTCGTTTGTTTCCTGCGCCATCGTAGGGGCTCCCAAGTAATTGTTTTTATTAATCTTACAATAAAAAAACCGCCGAATCTCAATATTCGCCGGTCCTAAGTCTCCCGCAGGCCCCGCAGCAGCGGGACATTCGTACACTTAAGCGACCAGCGCCAGACTAAAAATTTAGCCGATACCTCGCTAAAGTTATGTCAAATAGACAGTTAACACTCCTTGCCGAATTTCTCATTTCCCTTTTTAAGGGGTTTTGAGGGCCTTACGGCGACCCTCCACAGCGGGCGATGAGATTTGAACTCACGACATTCACGTTGGCAACGTGACGCTCTACCACTGAGCTACGCCCGCGAAAGCACACATATATTTACGGATTTTTGAAGCAAATGCAATATTTTTTTTGGCATCGGACTTTTTTTATTCGTTTCCGAGTATTTGTACGAGCGCTTTTCGGGTTCGCGGGCCGTCGAATTCACAGAAAAAAAGGCCCTGCCAGGTTCCGAGGGACAGACGGCCGTTCTGAAGGAGGATTCGCTGGTCACAGCCGAGAAGGGAGGATTTGACGTGAGCGTCGGAATTGCCTTCGCCGTGCCGGTAGCCGGGTCGGTTTTGCGGGATCAGGGCCTCCAGCGTCAGGAGGAGATCATGGGGCACGTCCGGGTCGGCGTTTTCATTGATGGTCACGGCGGCCGTGGTGTGGGGGGTATAGACCGTGACCTGTCCGTCCCGGATCCCGCTTTCGTTGACAAGTTCTTCGACGCGGGCGGTGATGTCGATCATTTCGCACCGCCGGCCTGTCTGCACCGAGAGCATTTGCTGCGATACCTTCATGTTTTTCTCCTATGTATAAGTGGCTGTTCCGTCATTATTTTACTCCTTGTCGAAGGAAGGTTCCAGCCGAATTCTGAGGGGACGCGGGTTTGCTTTTTCCCCGCATTTCGGGTACAATAAAGACACGAACTGCAAGATTGGTTCGGCTGTAATTTCAGTAATAAGGAGTCCCTGTTTGATCATTCTGCCGTGGAAAGCGGATGTGCCGTTTGAACGCGATCCGGTGACGAACTGGCTGCTGGTCGCCTCGGTGGTGGCGGTCTTTGGGCTTGAGATGTCGTGGGCAATGCATCATCCTTATATCTTCAGCGATGTGGACCCGGAAGCGACGCAGGCGGTCTATGAACCGACGCCCTTTGATCCGTATGTGCTCAGCGGATTTTCAAACCTGCGCGGTCTTTTCGGACACATGTGGCTGCATGCCAACTTTCTGCATATCTTCGGGAACATGCTGTTTTTGTGGATCTTCGGTAACGCGGTATGCCAGAAAATCGGCAACGGGCTGTACCTGCCGGCGTATCTGCTGGCGGGCCTTGCGGCGGCCGGAGCGCATCTGCTGTTTTCGGAGGAGCAGGCCATCGGCGCCAGCGGGGCCATCAACGGCGTTGTCGGGATGTATCTTGTGTTTTACCCGCTCAACGAAATCACCTGCCTGTTCAGTTTGTTCCCGCTGGTTCCGCTGGTCTATGCGTGGGGCTTTCGCTCGGTGACGGTCTCCGGGGTCTGGGTGATCCTGCTGTGGCTTGCCTTTGATATTTACGGGGCCCTGGCCGGCGGGGGACCGGTGGCCTATATGGCTCACCTAGGCGGATTCGCGGCCGGGTTTGGGATTGGTGTGGCACTGCTGATGTTAAAATGGGTAAAAATGCGTCCCTATGAACGATCTTTGCTTCAAATTATTCGGAAACAAACTCCGGGTGTTTATCCTGCGCCGCCTCCTCCGACCCCATGGAGGGCCGATGGAGAGTATGTCGAAGAGGAGATGGATATGCAGATGCATGTTCGTCCTGTAAAACTGGGGGATTTGCTGAAGTCCGGAAATCCGAGTTGTAAGCCGGATCAGCCGGAATCCGGTCAAACCATTCAATTTACATGCCCTTGCGGGCAGCGCATTAAGGCGCCGATTGAGAATGCCGGAAGCCGAGGTCTTTGTCCCGGCTGCAAACAAGAGATCACGGTACCGTTTTCATCTGCAGAATCATGACTCAACAAGAAGGCCAACAATCCGGTATGAAGCGGGATTTCGGCCCGGACGAAATTCAGTTTCTCTTTTCACGGAGCAGCGGCCCCGGCGGGCAAAACGTCAATAAAGTCAATACCCGTGTGACGCTGCTGTTTGATCTGTCCAAAACCGAGCGATTTACGCAGACCGAGAAAGCGAAAATCCGCCGCTCTTTGAAGAGGTATCTGGATAAAAACGGCTGCGTACACATTCATTGCCAGGAATATCGGACCCAGTCGGCTAATCGGAAGGCCGCCCTGGAGCGTCTCCTGGCACTTCTGGAGAAGGCCCTTCGGCCGCGAAAGGTTCGCAGGAAGACCCGAATCCCCCGCGGTGCCGTAGAAAAGCGTCTTCGAAACAAAAAACGCCGTTCTGAAATCAAGCAGCAGCGGACCGAACCGCCGGCGGGGCAGTGAGAGCAGCTTTGCCGAGAAGAATTTCCTGTTTTTTTTCAAAAAAAATTGACATTTCCTTATCAGTTTGCTCTACTTTGCGGGGTAGTCAAAAGGGTTTCGGTTTATCCCTCCGGCCGGACCTTGTTTTTCCGTTTGGGAGGGAAAGAGGTCGGTTTGGGGTTTGCATGGACCCGAGGAGAGACACGTGAGCAGCGGCATTGTAAAATGGTTTAACGAGAAAAAAGGATTTGGTTTTATTACGCCCGATGAGGGCGGCGATGATCTGTTTGTGCATCATACCAACATTGAGATGCAGGGCTTTCGTACGCTCAAGGAAGGCCAGAAGGTCGAATTTGATGTAACCACAGGCGAGAAGGGCAACGTGGCCGTCAATGTCAGGCCTGCGGAGGGCTGATTCGCCGGCGGGTCTTCATGCCGCCGGCAGGTCTGCGATCTGGCGGGTCATTCGGCACGAATCATCAGAAGGAGGAGAAAAGGGGATTCAGACCCCTTGACTTTTTCCGGCAGAGAGGCAGGGGAAAAAATTTTGGGAAAATGTTTCTGTAAATAGATACAGCTCGGACAAGGCGATGAACCAAAAACGACGAATTATTGATATTCATACCCATGCGTTTCCGGATGCGATCGCCGATCGCGCGATGGCCGCTCTTCATTCCGAATGCGATATTCCTTCCTACCTGGACGGGCGAATCAGTTCTCTGCTTGCCTCGATGGATACGGCCGGGATCCAGCGCAGTGTTCTGTGCAGTATTGCCACCCGCCCGAAGCAGTTTGGGCCGATTCTGGAGTGGAGCCGGGAAATCCGTTCGGATCGGATCATCCCGTTTCCCTCGGTGTATCCGAAAGACCCGGCCGCGGCCGGGCAGATTGAACAGATACGCAGCGGCGGCTTTTTGGGAGTAAAAATACATCCCTATTATCAGGATATTTACATCGATGATCCGCTGCTGGACCCGGTTTATAAGGCCATTGTTGACAATGACTTAATTCTTGTTTTGCATACGGGTTATGATGTGGCCTTTGCCCATGAGGAGCGGGCCAATCCGAGGCAGATATTGACGATTTTGGATAAGTTTCCGGAGCTCAGACTGGTGGCCACGCACCTCGGGGGCTGGTTCCAGTGGGATCAGGTTGAAGACTGTCTTCTTGGAAAGCCGATTTATATCGAAACTTCCGTTTCCCTCGACTATCTGGGGCCGGAAAAAATGAGCCGATTGATGGCTAAACATGATCCGGATTATCTCATGTTTGGGACAGACAGCCCCTGGGATGACCAGAAAAAGGCAGTTAAAGATATAGAAAAGCTTTTCTGTAAAGAAGATATAAAGGAAAAATTCTTTTTTCATAACGCAACAAAGCTTTTGGGCCTGAATGAATTGTAGCTATTTATGGACCTGAATTGGACACAAAAAATTGTGAAAAATTCACAGAAAATGCAAAGTTGGCCGAAAATATTATTGATTGAGGTTCATTAAGACCTACAATCAACCAAATTTTAAAAAGTTAAGGAGGTTTTTTAAAAGGAGTATTTTATGCTCGGAATCGAAGATAAAGGGGTTCTTTTGGTTTATTTATTGTGTATCGGCTCCTCTGCGCTTTGTGTTTTGTACGGGATTATTGCCCGTAACCGGGGCGATGAACCGATTAAGCCGGAAGATGTCAAATGGGTGACGGAAGAGGAAAAGGCCGACAAAGAGTTGTAACGCATCCTTTTTAAGGAGACGGCTTTTTCACGGGATTTCGGACCTTTGAAGCAGTTATTTTAAGGAGGTAAAGCATGTTGGCTGAAATAGGACTCCAGCAAATTATTATTGTCCTTGTTTATTTATTGGTCGTGATTTACCTGGGTATTCTGGGGTACACGCGCACCAAGAGCGCCTCGGATTACCTGGTCGCCGGTCGGCAGATTCATCCTTTCGTGATGGCCCTCAGTTATGGGGCCACGTTTATTTCCACAAGTGCGATTGTCGGCTTCGGCGGTGTGGCCGGTCTGTTCGGGATGTCGGTGCTGTGGCTGACCTTTTTGAATATTTTCGTGGGTATTTTTATCGCGTTTGTATTTTTTGCCCCCCGTGCCCGCCGGATGGGCCACGGCCTCGATGCGCACACGTTTCCGGAATTTCTGGCCCGCCGGTTTCAAAGCCGGTTTATCCAGGTTTTCTCCGGGATCATCATTTTTCTGTTTATTCCCCTTTATGCCGCGGCCGTGCTGATTGGCGGCAGTGTGTTTGTGGCCAGCCAGTTCGAGATTCCGTATACGGTGGCGCTGCTGGTTTTCAGCATCATTATTGCCGCTTATGTCATCATCGGGGGGCTCAAGGGCGTCATGTATTCGGATGCTTTGCAGGGCTCGATTATGTTTGTGGGGATGCTGCTGCTGCTGATTTTCACCTATGTCAAGATCGGCGGGCTGACGGAGGCCCACGAAAAACTGACTTCTCTGGCCCCCCTCGTCCCGGGCAAGCTCCAGGCTATCGGCCATCGCGGCTGGACGGCCATGCCGGATTTCGGCTGGGGAGATACCAAGTACAATCTCTGGTGGATCGTCATCAGCACGATCACGCTGGGCGTGGGCATCGGCGTGCTGGCCCAGCCGCAGCTTGTGGTCCGCTTTATGACGGTCAAGAGCCGGCGTGAGCTGAACCGGGCGGTGATTGTCGGCGGCATCTTTATCCTGATTATGACCGGCGTGGCCTTTACCGTCGGGGCGCTGGCCAATGCGTATTTCGCGGAGAACGGGCCGGCGCTCAGCGGCCGGGTGGTAAAGGTGATTGATGCCGAGAAGAACCTGGCGGTGCTGCAGATCATGAAATCAGGCGAGGCCGGTACCTGGGAGGATGTCCCGGAGAAGATGGCGCCGGTCAAGCTCTTCGGCGATCCCATCGGCCGCACGGAAGCGGGCGGACAGACGGCGGAGATTCGGCAGGGACGGAGTATCGCCATTGTGTACGCGGGGGGGTCGGCCGATGAGATTATTCCGATGTATATCAAGGACGCGATGCCAAACTGGTTCGGGCTGCTGTTTCTTCTGACGCTGCTTTCGGCGGCGATGAGTACGCTCAGCAGCCAGTTTCATACCGTCGGGACCAGCATCGGGCGGGATGTGTATGAGCAGGTGACCGGGCAGCATGGCGCCAGCACGAACATCACCCGCATCGGGATTGTCATCGGGATTATTTACGCAGTCGTCATCAGTTATTACGCACGCGAAAGTACCTTTATCGCGCGGGCGACGGCGATTTTCTTCGGGCTGTGCGCATCGGCGTTTCTGCCGGCCTTTATCGGGGCCCTCTATTTCCGCAGGATGACCCGGGCGGCGGCGATCTGGTCGATGCTGATTGGGTTTGTGGTCACGACGTTTTGGCTGGTGTTTGTAAAAGCCGCAGAGGCCCAGACGATCGGGCTGGTGCAGAAAGTAACCGGCGGCAAGACGTCCATCCTGTCCGGCAAGCCCAACTGGGATGTAGTGGACCCGATCCTCATTGCCCTTCCGATTTCGATTGTCACCGCGATTGTTGTCAGCTTTTTTACCAAACCTCCCTCCAAAGAGCACCTGGACGCGTGTTTTCAGGGAGCTTAGTCATAGACGTTAAACAAAACTCTGTTTACAGGATGAAAAGCAACGGACAATGGACTTACGGTTTAGGAGAACATGCATGAAAGGATTGAAAGCAGTTTTCACGTTTGTACTGGTGACCGTGTTGATGAGCGGGATTCTCTCCTCGGTCATGGCGGCCGCCCAGGAACCGGCCGAGTACGCGGGTACCCCGCCCAAACACTGGCATGAAGTGGACAATGATTTTATGAGGGCCTTTCACAATCCCATGGAAGGCGTAACCATGGGGCTGGATTTGCGGCTTCGGGAAGTGTACGCTCGGAACATTTTCAGCTATAATGACCAATTCGGCGACGATGCCTCTGCGCCCTATAAGCCGGGCAGCTGGAACAATTATCACTGGCAGCGATACCGGATGCGCTGGTCCACCAAGTGGGCCCTGTCGGAAGATATTGATTTCAACACCCGGCTGACCTGGGAATTCTGGGGGCATTGCCGGCCGGAACGCAACTGGTACCGGGATTTTCTTGATGAGCAGAACTATGATTTAGACGAGATGCTTTTTGACCACTTCAATATCAAGTGGCGCAATTTCATGGATCTGCCTCTGACTATGACATTCGGTCGACAGGACATTGTTCTCGGTACCGGCTGGCTGGTTCTGGACGGTACGCCCGCCGATGGTTCAAGGACCATCTTTTTTGACGCGATTCGCGCCGAATATCAACTGGCCGACACAAGCAAGCTCGATTTGATTTACATTCAGCAGTATGATGATGAGGCCAAGTACATCAAGCCCTTTAATCACGGCGGGGTGCAGGATCGCCGCCATCTGACTCAGCATAATGATGAACGCGGTCTTATCGTTTATTGGACCAACAAATTGAACGAGTGTCATTCCAATGAGCTGTATTACATTTACAAGAACGATGACAGCTCCGACTGGGCGAATCATTATAAGGGCGATTCCTATGGGGTCGATGCCGATATTCACACCCTCGGTACCCGATTTTTCGGCCGGCTGGATGACAACTGGTCCTACAGCGCGGAAATCGCAAAACAGTGGGGCGACCGGGAAGGTCGGACCCTGCAGGCCCTCGGTTCGAACAACAAACTAATGTATTCGTTCAATGATGACAAACAGAGCGAAGTGCATATCGGGTATGAATACCTTTCCGGGGATGACCCGGACAGCAGCGCTGATGAGCAGTTTGATTCGCTCTGGGGCGACTGGCCGCAGTACCAGCGGGGCGGTGACCTTCAGTCTTATATCTGGGCCTTTGAGGGGGACGGCCTGGGCAACGTGACCAATCTGCACCGGCTGGGGATCGGCCACAGCTTCAAACCGAATGAGGTCTGGACCGTGGCGACGGATTATAACCTGTTCTGGGCTGACGAGAATACCTTTACGGATGTCACCGACAAGGGGCCCGGCGGGGCGTTGAATTTCTCCAGCGGCAACAATTTCCGCGGTCAGATGCTCAGCGCGATTGCCACCTACCAGTGCTGCAAAAAGTTCAAGACCCATTTTCTGATCGATTACTTCATTCCGGATACTTATTTTGCCAGTCCGAGCGATGACAATGCGTTCTTTGCCCGGATCAATCTCGAATGGACGTTCTAAGCATTTGCTCCCTTTTTTACAGGCACCAGAATAGTGGTGGTCAGTGGCCCGGCCGAAAGCCGGGCCTTTTTTATGGCGTTTGGGGGGAAAATATGGCTCTCCGGCTCTATATTTGCTTGACTGGAGGGGGCAAATCCGGTACCGTAAAGGCCTGTTTTGAACCTGAAAAGGCCGAAATCCGGTCCAATGCTTTCATTGAGGCATGTTTCTATGGCAAAAAAATCAACGGTCAAGAAATCCTTCCTTTCCGGCAATGAGGCGCTGGCTCGCGGGGCCTGGGAGGCCGGCCTGAAGGTCGCTTGTGCGTATCCGGGTACCCCTTCAACGGAGATTCTGGAGGCGTTGGCTCTTTTTCCGGAATTGGATGTGCAGTGGTCCGTCAATGAAAAGGTCGCCTACGAAGTGGCCTATGGGGCGGCCGTCGGCGGCGTGCGGTCTCTGTTTGCCTGCAAGCACGTGGGGCTGAATGTGGCGATGGACCCGCTGATGACCTCGGTTTATGCCGGGGTCAACGCCGGTTTTGTGATTGTGGTTTGCGATGATCCGCTGATGCATTCGTCTCAGAATGAGCAGGACACGCGCTGGGTGGGCATTTACGGCAAGCTGCCGATCCTCGAGCCGTCCAGCCCGGCGGAGGCCGGGGCGTATGTGGCCGAGGCCTTTGGGCTGAGCGAACGCTTTGACACGCCCGTGATTGTGCGGATGACGACCCGGATTTCGCACAGCAAGGAGGATGTGGCGGTAGGGCCGCGGAAGGAGCAGGCCGCCAAAAAGTTGGAAAAGGACATGCGCAAATACGTGATGGTGCCGGGCAATGCCAGGGCTCGTCACGAGATTCTTGAAAAGCGGCTGGATAAGCTGCGGGCCTTTTCGGAAAAGACGCGGCTGAATAAGATGGAGTTGAAAAATACAGCCGTCGGGTTTCTTACCGACAGCGTGACCTATCAGTATTTGAAGGAACTGTACCCCGATGCGTCTTTTTTGAAGCTCGGGTTTTTGTATCCCTTCTGCGATGAAAAGATCAAAACCTTTGCCGCCCGGGTCAAGAAGCTGTATGTCCTGGAGGAACTGGACCCCTTTATCGAAAATCATGTCCGGATGCTCGGGATCAAAAAGGCGAAATTCAAGCATCCTTCCTACCGCACCGGCGAACTGGAGCCGGGCCTGATCGGGCCGCTGCTTGCCGGCCAACCCAAAAAGATCAAGCCCCGTCCCGGCCGGGCGCCCCGGCTGTGCGCGGGCTGTCCGCACTGGTCGGCATTTTCGGTCCTGAAAAAACTCGACCTGTTTGTCGCCGGCGACATCGGCTGCTATACCCTCGGCGCCCTGCCGCCGACGTCGGCCCTGCATACCTGTATCTGCATGGGCGCAGGCGTGACCTTTAACGAGGGCCTGCGGCGGGCCCATCCGGACGGAAACATCGTCGGTGTCGTGGGAGATTCGACGTTTGTCCATTCCGGGGTAACCGGACTGATTAACGCGGTCTATAACCGGGCCAGGGGCATCATTTTCATCCTCGACAATTCCACGACGGCCATGACCGGCGGGCAGAATCACCCGGCGACGGGGCGAACCATCCGCAACGAGCCGACCCGGGCGCTGAATCTGAAAAAACTCTGCGAGGCCTGCGGGGCCGATTCTGTAGATGTCATCGACCCGCACGGAAACGTCAAGGAACTGGAGGCCCTGGTCAAAAAACGCCTGGCCGCCGATGCCCTCAGCGTAATTATCTGTAAACACCCGTGTGTACTGTTGAAGAGATAGGACGGACAGACCCATGAAGCAAACGGTGTATAACGTAACATTTGGCGGGGTCGGCGGGCAGGGGATCATCAAGGCCTCCGAGCTGCTCGGCTGGGCGGCTCTCTATGACGGCTATCACGTGAAAAAGTCGGAGGTGCACGGCATGAGCCAGCGAGGCGGCTCCGTGGAATCCCATGTCCGGTTCGGCAAGCGGGTGTTTTCGCCGCTGATCGGCGAGGGACAGGCCGATTTCCTGCTGTGTTTTCATGCCGACGAACATCCCCGGCTCAAGCCCTTTTTGCGAAAAGGCGGGGTAGACCTGGCGCCGTTCCTGGCCCGGGCGCAGGAGATGATCGACAATCCGCGCTGCCTGAATACGGCGCTGGTGGGGCGGCTGGCCGCCTATTTGCCGATTCGTGAGGCCAGTTGGCAGAAAGCCCTTGAAACGGTCTTTCCGCCCAAAATTCTGGATGTCAATCGCGAGGTTTTCGCGAAGGCGAAAGCGCTGCGCGACAAATAGAGTGATTCTCCGGCGGCCGTATGGAATCCGGAGGCGAGGGAATCTCAACTTGCGGGAGGTAGTTATGATTTGGAACGAAAAGATTGAAACCATGCCCCTGGAGGACCTGAAGAATCTCCAGTCCGAGCGTCTGGTCAAGCTGGTCCGCTATGTGTATGAAAGGTGTCCGGCGTACAAACAAAAACTGGACACCGCCGGCGTTTCTCCCGGCGACATCCAAGGCATCGAGGACATCACAAAGCTGCCCTTTACGACCAAGCTGGACATGCGCGACACCTATCCGTATGGGCTGTTTTCCACGCCGCGGGATCAGGTCGTCGAAATCCATGTCTCCAGCGGCACCACCGGCAACCCGACCCTCGTCGGCTATACCAAAGAGGATATCAAGCTGTGGGCCGATGTGATCGCCCGGTCGCTTTGCTGCGCCGGGGCCAGGCCGGATGACCTCATCCAGATTGCCTACGGCTACGGCCTCTTTACCGGCGGGCTGGGGCTGCATTACGGGGCGCTGGAGATGGGCCTGACCATCATCCCCACTTCCTCCGGCCAGACCCAGCGGCAGCTCAAGATCATGCAGGATTTCCAGCCCCGCATTCTCGCCTGCACGCCGAGCTACTGTCTTTACATGGCCGAGGAGGCCAGGGAGATGGGGCTCGATCCGCGCACCGCAAGCTGGAAGATCGGCATTTTCGGCGCCGAGCCCTGGAGCGAATCCATGCGAACCGAGATCGAACAGGCCTGGGATATGCTGGCGACCGACATTTACGGGCTCTCCGAAATCATCGGCCCGGGCGTTTCGCAGGAATGTACCTACAAGGACGGGCTGCACGTTTTCTCGGACGTGTTCTATCCGGAGATCATCGACCCGGACACCGGCCGGCCGGTCGAAGAGGGCCAGGACGGCGAACTGGTGATTACGACGCTGACCAAACAGGCGATTCCGCTGCTGCGCTACCGCACGCGGGATATTGTCAGCTTGACCAATCAGCCCTGCCGATGCGGCCGAACCAGTCCGCGGACCAGCAAGATCAAGGGACGTACCGATGACATGATCGTCGTGCGGGGCATCAATGTATTCCCCTCGCAGATTGAGCATGTCCTCCTCGGAATCGAGGGCACCCATCCGCATTATCAACTGGTCATCGACCGCCAGTCCCACAAGCTCGACCAGGTCGAGATCATGGTGGAAGTCGACGAGAAGATTTTCAGCGATGAGATCAAGCAGATGCGGTCTCTCGAACAGAAAATAAAGAAGGAAATTGAGGCGGTTCTGTCAATCGGCGTTCAGGTCAAGCTCGTGGAGCCCAAGACGATTGAACGCAGTATGGGCAAGGCCAAGCGGGTTGTGGATAAACGGCAATTGTAA